>JADGQV010000175.1 GCA_017881465.1 Gemmatimonadaceae bacterium | reverse complement strand
CGCACCGTCCCCGAGAAGCTGGCCGAGTACGCGCGCGACTGGGGCGACCTCGGCGTAAAGGCGTGGAACCGCGGCTGGTGGGAGCTCCCCGTCGAAGTCGGCAACGAGATCGCGCCCCTCATTAACGCCGGTGACGGCGAGATCGTGATGATGCCCAACGTCACCATCGCGCAGACCGCCGTGCTCTCGTCCATCGACTTCACGAAGGAGCGCGACACGGTCGTGATGACTGAGCTCGACTTCCCATCCATCCGCTACGCGTACTCTGAGATGGCGCAGCGGCTCGGCGCCCGCGTGGTAGTCGTGAGGTCGGACGACGGGCTGACGATCGATCGCGACAAGTTGTTGGCCGCGATCGACGAGCGCACTCGCCTCGTGGCAGTCTCGCACGTGCTCTTTCGGAGCGCGTACCTCATGGATGCGGACGCGATCTGCGCTCGGGCGCACGAGATGGGCGCGCTCGTCTCGCTCGATTCCTTTCACGGGGTCGGGATCGTGCCGGTTGACGTGAAACGGAACAAGTCGGATTTTCTTACCGGTGGCGTCCTCAAATGGCTCTGTGGCGGACCCGGCGCGTGCTTCCTTTACGTGAGTCCGACGGTCCGCGATCAGCTCAAGCCGGCGCTGACGGGGTGGCAGGCGCACTCGCGTCCGTTCGCGTTCGAAGATTCCATGGAGTACACCACCGGCGCCTTCCGCTGGCTGAACGGAACGCCGGTGATTCCAGCGCTCTACGCCGCGGCGGAGGGGCCGAAGATTCTGCGTCGGGCCGGAGTCGCGGCCATCAGGGAGAAAAGCGTTCGCCTCACGTCACGGTTGATCGAGCTTGCCGACGCCCGCGGCTACACCGTGAATGCGCCGCGCGACCCCGCGCGTCGCGGTGGAACCGTGGCGATCGATGTTCCGCACGGGTACGAGGTCACGCAGCACCTGCTGTCGCAAAACGTGCTGGTAGACTACCGCGTAGGTGCTGGTATCAGGATTGCCCCTCACTTCTTTACCAGGGAGGACGAACTGGACGAAGCCGTTTCGGAGATCGACAAGGCTCTCGAGAGCGGGAGCTGGCAACGCTTCTCGGAAAAAATCGCGGTCTCCACCTGAGCCGTTCGGGCCGGATGTTACTACCTTGAACAATGCCGTGTCTAAAGAGTACAATAGATCTATACTCGACTCCTCGGAGGGTGCGTAGTCATGCCAACACCTTTTTTGAGTTCTGAAGAGTACGACGAGAGAGCGCATCAACTGTACAACGAAGGACAGTATGACGAAGCTCTGGACGTACTTAGAGAGGGACTCGGTCTCTATCCGAACTCTGTGGAGCTCCACATTGGGGTTGGCTATGCCCACCACGCCCGTGAGGACTACGCGTGGGCCCGACGCAGCTTCGAGGAAGGGCTCGTCCTCGATCCGGACCATGAGGACGCGCTCGCCGGACTCGGTGAGACCCTTCTAAAGTTCGGCCAGCAGGAGCAGGCGTTGCGCAGCTTCCGCCATACCTTGGAATTAGGATACCAGGATGATGTCGAGCTGATGCTCCAGATCGGACGCGCGCTTTTCCGCGAAGGCCTGATCGACGAATCCAAGCAGTTTTTCGAGATTGCGGCACAGCAGACGCCCGATGCTGCCGAGGCCGTGTCTTGCATCGGCTACGCCGAGCACAGGCTTGGAAATGACGAGACGGCGATTTCGACGCTCCGTCGCGCCCTGCAGATGGATCCCGATCACACCGAAGCGCGGATCTACCTCGGCAACATCTTCTACGATCGCGGCGATTACGAGGCTGCGCTCTATCATCTCGACCGCTCGACACCTGAGGACCACTGGGACGAGCTGGGCATCTGGAGACTGATTGAGCTGAAGAAGATGATCTATCGCCTGCGCGATAACGATCCGGAGCTGCGTCCATGGGAGGACAGGCTGCGCGATCTGGCGGGCGATCTCGACGACATCGACGAGATGCTGGCGGAGATCGAGGCGAAGTTCATCGACGCGACTCAATCCGAGGCGAAGGGCCAGCTCGAGCTGTTCGGCGCGCTCCTTTCCAGCTTCGCCGACGTGAAGTCGACGCCCGAGTCCCACCGCATCAAGCTCGGTGATGGCAATACATTTGAAGGGACGTGGGAGGAAATCGTCAGGAAGATGCGCGATGCCAATTGCCTCAAAGAGACGCCAAAACCGGAGCAGGATGCAGAGAGCTTCATTCGACGTAGTGCGGATGCAGGGCTTTTGCGCATCCTGAGATGAGTCCACAGAACTCGCAGGCGGCGCTTGCAGCATTGAATGGGGTTCGCCCCGTTCTCACTCACTTCGAGACACCACGCACGGCGGAGGATCTCGCCGCCGATATCATCGATCTCTGGACGGGCGCCGAAAGCGCGCTCCAGGCGCTCGTCGGCAATTCGTCAGTCGCCGGGCAACAGCTGGTTCGCGCGGCGCGCCAGACCGAGCTGATCACGATCGAGCAGGCGCACACGCTGCTGGAATTTCTCGCCGCGCGCGACCGGGCCAATCGCACCAGCTACAAACCGACGCAGGCCGACGGCGACGCCGCGGTCGATGGATTCAGGACGCTCGAGTCGGCGCTCGGGGGCGCCACGCCGGTGAAACCCGCGGCGCCGACGAGTCCGCTTCAGGCAGCGTACACTCCGCGCAAATCGGTTCCGGCGCAGCCATCAAAGCCGCCACCGCCGCCGCAGCCGGCTTCACCGTACGCACCTCCGTCCGCGGGCGGCGGCTACCGACAGCCTCCAGCCTACGCAGGCCGGAGGATGGCCGGTCCCCCCACAATAGAACTTCCAGGGTCTTTCGCGTCCGAGGGAGGGGCAGGCGGTGGCGGCAGTACTGGCGGCGGTGGCGGCGGCGGAGTTGGGCGCACTGCCGTCCAGCAGGCGCTGGCTGCGGCAGACTCGGGAGGCCGCCGCTGGCCCGGGCTCTCGATGCCGGTGTGGATCGGGATTGCAATCATCGTCCTGCTAGTGGGCGGGGGATATTTCCTCTTCGGGCGCGGCACGAGCGGCAGCAGCTTGACCGCCGGCGTCGATGCCATGAACAACGGTCTGCTCGAAAAAGCGCGCGGCGAATTCGCCAAGGCGGTGAACGCCGATCCGAATTCGCCGAGGCCGCACATCTTCCTCGCCAGACTCGCGCGTCAGGAGGGCGACCTCGCCACCGCGCGGGCGCAGCTCGACACCACTTTGAGGCTGGATCCAAAGAACCCGGTCGCGCTGCGCGAGATGGGACTCGTTCTCTTCGCGAGCCGTCAGTACGATCTCGCTCGCCGGTTCTTTGTGCGTGCTGTGCAGGCCAATCCGCAGGATCGTCCCTCGCAAGGCTACCTCGGCTGCGCCCTGATGCGGCTCAATCGCGCACCGGAAGGAACGAAATGGATCAGCGGCGCCGGGACCGGCCCGTGGCAAGCGTGCCTGCAACCGCCGGCGACGACAACGGCACCGCCGCCCTTGTGATCGAATTCAAGAACGTCGGGAAGATTTACAAATCACTCCTCGGCAACTCTGTCAAAGCGGTCGAGGAGTTTTCGTTGAAGGTCGTCGAGGGCGAGATACTCGGCATCGCCGGACCGAACGGCGCTGGCAAGACCACGCTTATCGCGATGATGCTCGGCTACTTGCGTCCGACGACCGGGACCATCGAGATCAACGGATTGTCCGCGCGGCAGTACATCGAGCGGAACGGAATCGGATACCTCTCGGAGCTGATCGCCATCAACCCGAAGTGGCGCGCCGAGACCGCGCTGGTGCGCTACGCGACCCTCGCGGGAATTACTCACTCGGAGATTAGCCAGCGGGTGGGCTACGTCATCGACCTGCTCGGACTCGCCGAGCACCGCGACAAGAAGGTGAAGGCGCTGTCGAAGGGAAATCTCCAGCGCCTCGGCCTGGCGCAGGCGCTTCTGCGCGACGAGCAGATCCTTGTTCTCGACGAGCCGACGCACGGCCTCGACCCGGTGTGGACGCAGCGTTTTCGCGACATCGTCGAGGAGC
>JADGQV010000174.1 GCA_017881465.1 Gemmatimonadaceae bacterium | reverse complement strand
CACTGCCGCAAGCCCCGCCTCGGAGAGCGCGGCTACAAAGGGCGCCGCGCTCCCATCGAGTATCGGCGGCTCCGGCCCATCCATGTCGATGGTCACGTCGTCGATTCCCATTCCCGTTACTGCGGCGAGGACGTGTTCCACCGTATGGACCGCGTGCTCGCCCCTCCCGAGCTGGGTGTTGCGCTCGCTCCCGCTCACTTCGCTCACGTGCGCGCGTATCCGCGGCATCCCCGGACAATCTGTGCGCCGAAAGTAGATCCCCTGCTTCGCTGGCGCCGGCTGAAAGGTGATCCGGCACCGCACACCCAGATGCAAGCCTATGCCCTCCAGCACCGCCGGACGGGCTAGAGTCTTTCGACTCACGTGGAGTCGGCCTCTCCCAGCAGCTTCTCGAGACGCCGCATCATCCCGGCCAATTTGAACAACGCGGCCGAAGCGCGAAGCGCTTCCCGATGCGGCCGCGCCGGATACCCGGACCATGTCTCACCCGCCGGGATGTCGCCAAAGACTCCCGCCTGCGCCGCGACCCGAGCGCCGGCGCCGATCGAGATATGCCCGCTGACGCCGGCTTGTCCGGCGAGGACAGCGCCATCGCCGATCGTCGCCGAGCCGGCGATGCCAACCTGCGCAATGAGGAGACACTTCTCTCCGATCCGGACGTTGTGACCGATTTGTACGAGATTGTCGATCTTCGTGCCGTTCCCGACCACGGTATCGTCGATGCTGCCGCGGTCGATCGTAGTGTTTGCCCCAATCTCGACATCGTCCCCGATGATGCACCGGCCAACGTGCGGAATCTTCTGGTGCGCGCCATCGCGGAAGACATACCCGAACCCATCGCAAGCGATGCGCGCGCCGGAATGAATCACCGTCCGCGCGCCGAGCGTCGCGCCGGAGTTGATCGTGACGCCCGGCCAGAGGCGGGTGCCGTCGCCGATCGAAACACCGTCTCCAATGATGCAGTGTGGACCGATCACGACGCCGTCGCCCAGCTTCGCCCTCGCTCCGATGATTGTGTACTCGCCGACGGAGACTCGCTCACCGAGGCTCGCCCCTTTTCCGATGCGCGCTGTCGATGCAACACCGGGAGCCGGCGACTCCTGCGGATAGAACCTCGGCAACAGTGAGAGAAGCTTCTCGAGCGGCTGCTTGACGATTATGCGCGCTCGAGGCGCGCCGGCGGCGTCGCGGAATTCCGGATCGACGAGCACCACGCCCGCTTTCGTGGTCGCCATCATCGGCGCATACTTCCCACTCGAAAGAATGCTCAGGTGGCTGGCGTCGGCGCGGTCGAGCGGCGCGACACCACTGACGGCCGTCTTCCCGTCGCCTATCAGCTCTCCGGAAACGAGTGCCGCAATAGCCTCAGCGGTGATGGTGCTAGCACCATCACCGCTGATTGAAGGCCTCGAATCCGTTGACCCGATCACTTCTTGGGCCGAGTCACTCCCGCAGGCTGTGGAACGGCTCCGCTCGCTGGTGGGGCGGTCGGCAATCCCTGCGACTTGAGGCGCGCGAGCACCCGATCCGTCAGATCGAGTCTCTTGTCCGCGGCGACGACAACGCTCACCTGGGCGCCGACGTCGAGAATCACGGCGTAGTTGTCCTCGGCACGAATCGTTTCGATGACGGCTTGCACGCGCTCCATGATCGGCTTGACCAGTTGCGCCTGACGCGCCTGCATGGTCGAGTCAAGTCCGCGGGCGCGCTGCTGATACTCGACCTCGCGCCGTCCGATAGTTGTACGGCGCGTTTCACGCGTGGCGCTGTCGAGCTTCGGGGCCTCGCGATCGAAGGTGGCCATCAGGGTCTTGAGCGAGTCGTCCATTCGCTGGATCTGCTGGCGGTAGACTCCTACTTCCCTGTCGAACTGCGCCTCAGCCTCGGCGCGTCCCGGGGCCTGCTGAAGCAGCAGCGCCGAATTGATGTAGCCGATCTTGGCGGGCGCGGGCGGAGACTGCGATGCCTGCGCTCCCGCGATGCCGACAAGAATCAGCGATGTGGCCAGTGCGATTGAGCTCGCACGGAGAAGCACTCGCATGTATGACTCCAGTGTTAAAAGAATTGTCCGAGTTTGAAGTGGAGCTTCCAGCCAGGCGCCGGTCTCCCCTGAGCGTCAATCTTGTCGAACCCATACCCGATATCAACACCCAAAGGTCCGAGCGGACTCAACGTGGCGGCTCCGAAGCCAAAGCTCCGGAACAGTCGCGTCGGATCGAACTCGCGCGGTTTGTTCCAAACATTGCCGCCTTCGAAGAAAGTGTTCACGTAAAGCGACTGATTGACCCTGAGCCCGAGCTCTCCGGTTCCGACAAAAAACGCGTTCCCGAAGGATGACCGGCTCGCCTGGGTCTGATCGGCGCTCGGATTGAAGCCGCTCGGAGTAATCGAGAACTCGTCATATCCGCGCAGCTGCTCGCCGTACTGCGTACCGCCGACCGTGAACGCCTGTGAGTAGAAGAACGGGCCGGTGTCTCCAAAGACCGCTCCGGCCCGTGCCGAAAGGCCGACCACGAACATCATCGGTTCGCCCCCGAGGAGACTGCCTCCAATGTGTCCGATCGGCGCGTAGGAGCGAAGCTCCGTCGTATAGCGCCGGAACGATGCCGTACCGCCCAGGAGTCCGCCGTTGAATTGCGCGTTGAACGACTGAAGGCCGCCGTCCGCGGGGAACGGAAGTCCCGTGCGTGTGTCGTGCTGTGCCGTAAAGCCCAGCGTCGACCGGAAGCAGTTCGCGCACGCGGCCGCCACCGTGGCCAGCAAACCGTTGCTTTCGTATTTCACCTTCTCCCCGCCGTACGAGACGAAGAGGCGGGTGTAGATCGACTGCGGAACGGGGAATCCAAGCTGGACCTGCCCGCCGGTCCGAACCGCTCCGCCCAGGTCCGCGATCTGGAACCGCGAGCGGCTGTTATATGCGGTGACGCTTCCCGAAATTCGCGACTGGCGGATATTCGGGTCGCTGTACGTAAGATTGAAATCGTTGATGTAGCGTCCGAACTGCCATTGCACCTGCGCCCGCTTGCAGCGGCCCAGAAGGTTCGGCTGATCCAGACCGATGAACCCGCCGAGTCCGGTGCCCTGACCCATCGATGCACCGAAGTTCACGTTGCCCGTGCGCTTCTCTTTCACGTTGAACACGATGTCGACGTCGCCCTGGTCGCCGCTTGGGCGCGTCTCTGGCGCGGTCATCGGGGACTCGAAGAAGTTGAGATTGCCGATGTTCTGATAGCTGCGGATCAGGTAGTTGCGGTTGAACACCTGACCTGGCGCAAGAACAATCTGCTCCCGAATGCACGACTCGTGCGTGTAGTCGTTGCCGACGATCTCGATGCGGTTGATGATGGCCGGGGATCTCTCGTCGATCTCCCAGCGGAGATTGACAATGCGAACCGAGTCGGTGCCCGGCACTCTCTCGGTGACCGGACGGATGTTCGCGTAGATGTAGCCTTCGTCGTTGTAGGCTTCCATCAGCTTTTGCTGCGCGTCGTCCCACCTTGCTTCGTCGAAGGTGTTGGGCGGATTGTTGTAGCTGCGCCGAATCATGCCGGTCGCTTTCTGAACGACGGTAGTCTGCTGAGCCTTGCCGAACGGGTAGAACGTGTTGATCTGGTCGGTCGAGAAACGGCGGTTGCCGAGCACTTCGAAATTGCCGACCTTGTAGCGGGGGCCTTCGGTGACGGTGATGTCGAGCAATCCCTTGCCCTTCGCGCGATCCACGATCAGCGTGTCCTTGAGGATCCTGAAGTCGATGTAGCCGCGGCTCGCGTACAGCTGCGGGATTTTCTCGCTCAGGTCCTGCGCATACTTGGCGTCGTCGAGCTCGCCGTTCCGGGTCCAGAGAAATCCTTCCGGCTTGGTGTCCATCGCGGCCACAATGTCCGCATCCGGAACGCTCTTGTTACCGTTGATGCGTATTCCGGAAATCGCGAGTCGTCTTCCCTCGTCGACCCTGAAATTGATCGAGAGCTTTCCGTTGGTGACGGTCGACTCAGCCTTGATG
>JADGQV010000075.1 GCA_017881465.1 Gemmatimonadaceae bacterium | reverse complement strand
CCCGCGACCGCATCGTAGGAGGTCGAGTCGGCAGCGACGGCGCGGGAAAAAAAAGCCAGGGCCGCGGGCAGGCGACCTTCGCGCATGGCGGCGTAGCCCGCGCCCGTGAGCGCTCCCGGGTCGTTCGGACAGAGTGTCAGTGCTCGTTTGAACTCGTTCCCCGCGGTAGCGATGTTGTTTCCGCGGTACGCGTTCCATCCTCGCTCGATCGCCTGCCTTGCCGCCGGAAGGGCGGGGCACGTGGGCTGAGATAAAGCCGGAGTAGCCGCTGCTACAGCGAGCAAGAGGGAGGTGCGAACGAAGTGAAGTCGAAAGTGGGTCAGTTCACGCAATGGCAGGTCGACAGGTCGGATTAAGAAGCAACGCATACCTCAGTGACGAAGGGCGCCAAGTGGTGTCACCGTATCGGCGTGATTCCGCGAGAATTGATTTGACCATTGGGCGCGGGATGACGCAACATAGCTTGAGGCATGACTTCGGTCGGCGATTCGGTCGCAACTGACAGGTGGCTCGTTCCGATCCTCACGGACATCTTGTCCAAGAGTTCGCTCGACGCGCTCGAGTGCTCGGTGGGCGCAAGCTATTGGCGTGCCGCCGTCGATAAGGCCCTGCTGACAAACGAAGAGGTGCTCGAAGCCCTCTCGACGCGTACCCGATTCAGAATCGCCGCTGATCTCCTCGTTAGCACCCAGGCGCGCGACAAGGTGCCGGAATGGCTCGCTCGCAGATTCGGAATCCTGCCGCTCGCCATTTCCGAATCCACGCTCGACATCGCGACCTCCAATCCCTATGACCTGGACTGCGAGAAGACGCTTGCGTTCGCCACCGCCCGCACGGTGCGCATGTGCCTCGCCTCACCGGACCGCATCGAGGAGAGGATCGAGGAAGTTTACGCGCCTGTCGACCGTGTCAGCAGGATGCTCGATACGGTGGGTAAGTCATCGACCCAACACGTGATCGAGAAAGCCGACGACACCGAATCCCAGCTGGATGAGAAGCAGGCCGAGCGCCCGGTGATCAAGCTAGTCGATCACATCGTCGCCGAGGGAATCGCCGCGGGCGCGAGCGATATCCATCTCGAGGCAGGGGAGAGCGGGATCGCCGTCCGCTATCGAATCGATGGAATGCTGAAGGAAGTCATGGTGCTCCCCAAAGCCGTCGGTGTTCCGCTGGTGTCGCGCATCAAGATCATGTCGCAGATGGACATCGCCGACCGTCTGCGTCCGCAGGGCGGACGGGCTCGCGTAGCGATCAATGGAGCGCGGATCGACCTGCGCGTCTCGACCCTTCCCGCATCGCACGGCGAGAAGGTTGTGATTCGCATTCTCGATTCGCGGGCGGCACTCCGGTCGGTGGGATCGCTGGGTCTCGATCCGGTGGACGGCCCGCGCATGCAGAAGCTGCTCGGGGTGCGGGAAGGCTTGATCCTCGTCACCGGCCCAACTGGGTCCGGCAAAACGACCACCCTGTACGCGGCGCTCCGCCTGTTGCAACACCGCGGCGTCAACATCATCACGGTCGAAGATCCAGTCGAATATCGAATCCCGGGAATCGTACAGGTGCAGATTCACGAGAAGGCCGGGCTCACATTCGCATCGGCGCTGAGATCGGTGCTCCGCCAGGATCCGGACGTCGTTCTGATCGGCGAGATTCGCGACCGGGAGACCGCGGCCATCGCCATCCAGGCGTCGCTCACTGGCCACATCGTGTTCGCCACCCTGCACACCAACGACGCCTGCAGCTCGATCGTTCGCCTCACCGATCTCGGCGTCGACCCGGTGAAGCTCTCCGGCGCTCTCAAGGGAGTAGTGGCGCAGCGACTGATTCGGCGCCTCTGTCCCGCCTGCAGGCTCGTCGCGAACGCCGGCGTGCCTCGTCGCCTCGTGGGCGCCATTCCGGAAGACTCCATGATCTACGTGTCGATGGGCTGCAAGGAATGCTCGATGACCGGCTATTCCGGACGCGTCGCGGTGACGGAAGTGCTCGTCGCGACTCCCGAGATCGAGCGATCCATTGCCGCCGGCGATCCGCCTGAGCGCCTGCTTGCCGCCGCCCGAGCTTCGGGCACACGCTCGCTCTGGGGTTGTGGCTGCGCGCAACTGCTCGCGGGAAATACGAGCGCCCAGGAGCTGGTGCGCGTCCTGGAGCCCGAAGGCGCCCGCGGCGGTACGCGCGAGCCCGGCACAGGCTATGATCTACCGAAGCCCATCATCTACGAGCGACGAGTGCAGAGCCTCATGACGCAGATCGTTCCGGGAGTCGTCGAAGTCTATGTCATTCGCCACAACGCCGGTGATTGGCGGGTACTCGTGCTCCAGCGTTCGCCAGATGCGAGCAGGCCCGGCTCATGGGAGCTCGTTTATGGCAAGATCGACGCAGGAGAACGCCCGGAGCGCGCGGCAGTCCGGGAGCTGCGCGAAGAGACGGGGCTCGAGGTCCAGGCGCTCTACAACGTCACAGTGAACAGCTTCTACCTGCACACCGCTCAAACCATACAGATGTCGATCGTCTTTGCCGCGTTTGTCGGCGAAGGCCCGGAAGTCACTCTGAGCGACGAGCATCAACGATTCGAGTGGCTAAGCGTCGATGAGGCCTGCGATCGCTTCACCTGGCCTCGTGCTGCGCGCGGACTGAGGGATGTACGGCATCTGCTCGCGCGCGGTGATGCTGGTCCGGTAGAGGACGCTCTTCGAATTCCCTGACGGCAACAGAACGGGATGCGAGATGTCAGAAGAGCAGTTGGAAGTCTTCAGTAACAACATCGAGACGGTACGCGCGCCCTTCTAGGCACAGGCTAAGTGAGTTCAGGCACTCTCACGCCACCGAGGCGGGTCGGCGCGCAGTGACTACCACCTGGCATCTAGGCCTCTGACATCTCGCATCCCGTTCTTTTCTCGTTTGTTGACTCAGCCCTTTCCACCGACCTGGCGTTTAGCGGCGCTTGACCGTCGTGAGATTCTCCTGGTCCACAGGCGCGTTTGGCTTCACGCGTACGCTCTTGGCGGGAATTCCGACGTAGACGTGGTACGGCCGCACATCCTTGGTCGCGACCGCCATCGCCCCTACCATCGCCTGTTCTCCCACGTGCACTCCGGCGAGCACCGTCGCGTGGTAGGTGATGCGAACTCCGTCGTCCAGCCGCGTCGGGGCATCGGTCACGTCGCGCTGATCGACGATGCTGTGCGTGTGGCTGTAGATGTTCGTGAAGTCGCTGATCGACACGTTGCTGCCGAGGGATATGCCGCCGCGATCGTCGAGCAGGACGTACCTGTGGACGACGACGTTGTCGCCTACCTCCATGTTGTAGCCGAACGAAAACTCGACGTACTGGAAGGCTTTGAAATTCTCACCGCATTTCTTGAAGATGTACGGCGCGAGTAGACGCCTCAGCTGAACTCCCAGCTCGACGTTCTGTCCCCCCACCACCGTGCGATCGAAGGAATACCAGAGCCAGAGCAGTGGCTTCACCTTCTGGAAGCGCGCGTCATCGCACTCGGCGTAGTACTCTGGCTCGAGCGTCACATTGCGAGGATCGAGCGCCGAGAGGGCTAACCGTGTCGCGAGCGGAAGTTTGGCGTCTTCCACCGCCGTCTCCCAGCTCGAGGCAAACTGCGGATAGGCGATCTCGCATAGCGTCCGCCGGCAGAGGACGGCTCGGTCGGAACCGGATTTCAGCTCCGAGGCGATTTTCTCGAGCCACTGTGATTCGATTCCGGCGATCGGAAGAACGGGAAGCTTGCGCAGCGGATAGATGGGCATGTCTGGAAAGTTGATGTTCGCCCTGGGGAAAAACCAGCTATTGCTGAGGCGGGCGCGACGCCCTCGCGCGAACGAGCGCCCTTTCCCGCTCCACGCGCGTGAGCACCTGCTCCCAGCTGTCGTCGCGCACGTCCTGAAACGTCACGGTCAGCGGCTGATCGAGATCGATCGCCTCGTCGAACAGGTAAATCGCGCTCTGGGTCTCGCGCTGCTTCAACCGCTGCTCGCCGAACCCGGAGCTTAGCGGCAGCACCTCGAGCGCGCGAAAATCGCGCCCGCTGCTCGTGATCACGAGCTCCATCGGGCTGAAGTGCACGTCGGGCTGGACGCCGTAGAACGACACGTACCAGAGATCTGGAGATCGCCCGCCGGTGCGTCGAGTCACCGCGGCGATCGCCGCCTTGTTGCTCTCCTGCAGCTCGCGCAGCGCGCGATACGAATCAGGCGTGAGCAGGCGGATGAGGTTTTCGTCGAGCGGTATGGCGCGAACAATCAGACCCTGCAGCTCCAGCCTGATCGCGATATCGTCCTGCCGCAGCGTGCCGAAGCCGACGGGAACACTGGCGCGGCCCACCGTGTCATCCATGATGGGCGCGAGCGTTCCCGACTGGCCGGCGACTGTGGGCGTTCCGCCGGCGCACGCGGTGATAGCCACCACGGCGACGACTCCACAAAGCGCCCGGCGCGCGCTCACTGCGCGTCCGCCTCCGGAACGGCTTCCACGAGCTCCGTGATCGCCTCCAGCAGCTCGATCCGCCCTTCGCCCGACTGCGCACTAAAGGGAATCACCTGCTCGCTAGCGAGCGCGAGCGCGCGCGAGATCTCCGCGGCCCGCTCCAGCGCCGCTGCCCTGCTCAACTTGTCCTTCTTCGTCAACGCGACAATCGTGGGCACTTCCATCTCCGCCAGAAAGTCCAGCATCGCGCGATCATCATCGCTCGGGTCGCGCCTGATGTCCAGCAGCAGGACTATACCCCTCAGCTGAGTCGTTCGCCTCAGGTAGCTCTCGATGAGCGGCTTCCATTCGGATTTCTTCTCTTTGGAAATCCGGGCGTACCCGTAGCCTGGAAGATCTACGAGAACGAAGCCGTTGTTGATGCGGAAGAAGTTGATCTCGCGGGTGCGGCCCGGCGTCCGGCTCACCCGCGCGAACGATTTGCGGCGGACGAGAGTGTTGAGAAGGGAGGATTTTCCGACGTTCGAGCGTCCCGCGAACGCGATCTCGGGGAGCGATGACTCGGGACGCCAGCCATGGCGCTCGGCCATTCCCCCGATGAACTCCACGTTCCGGATTACCAGCTTGTCGCCAACCGGGTCCTTCGCCATCTAGTGCGTGACGGTGTCGTAGAGCGCTTCGCCCGATGAAGTCGCCGCCGCCGGCTGCGGGCGCAACGCGAGCGCCAGCACTTCGTCCATCGTCCTCACGGGATGAAAGCGGACGGACGCGCGCACTTCCTCCGGCAGCTCCTCGACGTCGCGCGCGTTGCCGTGTGGAATGATCACATCGGTCACCTTGTTGCGGTGGGCCGCCACCGACTTCTCCTTGAGGCCGCCGATCGGGAGCACGCGTCCGCGCAACGTGATCTCTCCCGTCATTGCGACATCGCCGCGTACCGGAACGCCTGTGAGGGCGCTGATCACGGCCGTTGCGATCGCGATTCCGGCAGACGGACCATCCTTTGGTGTCGCGCCGGCCGGCATGTGGATGTGGATGTCCCTGGTCCGGTAAAATTCCGACTCGATGCCCAGCGCTCGCGCCCGCGCGCGCGCGTATGAGAGAGCGGCGCTCGCGGACTCCTTCATCACGTCGCCGAGCGTTCCGGTGAGCTGCACCTTGCCGCGGCCTTTGACGACACTGACTTCAATTTCCAGCACCTCACCGCCCGCCGAAGTGTAGGCGAGACCCGATGCGACGCCGATCTTGTCGTCGAGCGACGTGTCGTCCGGATCGAACGGCGGAGCGCCAAGCAGCTCCTTCAGGTCTGCGACCGAGACGGTTTGCGTCTCGAGCGCGCCGGATGCGACTTCGGCGCGCTTGCGCGCGAGCTTCCTGGACACCCGCGCGATGCGGCGCTCCAGCTCGCGCACTCCGGCCTCGCGCGTATAGCCGCGCATGATCGCCATCAACACGTCCGGCTCGAGCACGACCTCCCCCTTCTTCAAGCCGTTCGCTTCGATCTGCCTCGGCAGCAGGTACTGCCTCGCGATGGCGAGCTTCTCGTGATCGAGATAGCCGGCGATGCGAAGGATCTCCATCCGGTCGCGCAGCGGCTCGGGAATTCCGGCCAGCGAGTTCGCGGTCGTGATGAACAACACCTGCGAGAGATCGTAGTCTACCTCGAGGTAGTTGTCGTTGAACGTCGTGTTCTGCTCGGGGTCGAGGACCTCGAGCAGCGCCGCCGCCGGATCCCCGCGGAAATCCTGTCCCAGCTTGTCGACCTCATCGAGCAGGATCACCGGATTGACGACTTCCGCGCGCCTCATTGCCTGAATGATGCGGCCCGGCATCGAGCCGATGTAGGTGCGCCGGTGCCCGCGTATCTCCGCCTCGTCCCGCACGCCGCCAAGCGCCATCCGGACGAACTTGCGGCTCAAGGCCCGCGCGATCGAGCGGCCGAGCGACGTCTTTCCAACTCCCGGAGGCCCGACCAGGCAGAGAATCTGTCCGTTGAGCCGCCCGACGAGCGACAGGACCGCGATGAAATCGAGGATGCGATCCTTCACCTCTTCGAGCCCGTAATGATCCGCATCGAGAATTGCTCTCGCCCGAGCGACGTCCAGGACCTCGTCCGTCCGCTCGGTCCACGGAATCGACACGATCCAGTCGACGAAGTTGCGCGCGACGGTGAACTCGGGAGACATGGGCGGCATCCGCCGCAGCTTCCTCAGTTCCCGGAGAGTCCTCTCTTCAACTACGGGCGGAAGTGTCTTCTTTCGAATCTGGGCCTCGAGCTCCGTGAAATCGTCGCTGTCCTCCTCGCCCAGCTCGCGGTGGATTACACGCAGCTGCTCCTGCAGGTAGAACTCCCGCTGGTTCTGGAACATCGCGCCGCGGACATCGTCGTCGATCTTCCGCTCGAGCCGCAGCAGCTCGATCTCGCCCGAGAGCAGCTCCGCCAGCATCTCCAGCAGGCTTCGAAGATTGTCGGCTTCGAGGAGCGACTGCCGAAGCTCGAACCGAACCGCGACGTGCGCCGCCACGCCGAAAGCCTGCCGCTCCGCGGAGTCGGTGCTCTGGATGATCGAGACGATCTCCGCCGGTATGCGGCGGTGCAGACTGACGTACTCCTCGAACGAGTTCATCACGCGCCGGCTCAGCGCTTCCGTCTCGGCAACGTCCTCGGGACCCGGCCCTTCGAACGGGAAGGGGGCTGCGGCTGCCCTCAGCACATTCCCAGCGGGGATGTAGCGGGTCACGCGGGCGCGGGCGATTCCTTCGACGAGGACGCGCGTGGTGCCCGTCGGAAGGCGCGATACCTGAACGACCCGACCCATGACGCCTGTTCGATGCAGGTCAGCCGCCGCGGGCTCCTGCTTTTCGCCGTCGCGCTGGGCGACCAGCAGGATGATCTTGTCCTCCGCGAGCGCGGCTTCGATGGCGGCAAGCGACGCCGGACGTCCAACGAGGAGGGGAATGACTACATAGGGGAAAATGACAACATCCCGCAGTGGAAGGACCGGGATCCGGTCCGACGTCGGGATGCTCTCGTTGTCCCGCTGAAAGGTTTGCGGCACTTGGTTAATTCGGTTCTGGATGGTGCCCGCGCGCCGGCCAGCGTGCGGATCGAACTCTACGCTTCCTTCTTTCTCCGCATCGGAGAGATCTCGAGCAGCGGCTGCGTGCCATTCGCGATGCACGATTCGGTCACCTTCACCTCGACCACATCCTCTCTGCTCGGAAGGTCGAACATCACTTCCATGAGAACCTCTTCGAGGATGGCGCGGAGGCCGCGCGCGCCAGTGCCACGCTTGAGCGCCTTGCCCGCGATCGCCACGAGCGCCCCTTCGTCGAAGGTGATCTTCACGTCCTCGAGTCCGAACAGCTTGGCGTACTGCTTCGTGAGGGCGTTCTTGGGCTCCTTGAGAATCCGCACCAGCGACTCTTCATCGAGGCCCTCGAGGGCAACCGTTACCGGCAGGCGGCCCACTAGCTCTGGAATCAGACCATAGCGGAGCAGATCGTCCGGCTCGACTTCGCTGAACATCTTGGTCTGGGCGAGCTTCTTGTCCCGCGCAGCGGCGCCGTTGAACCCGATCTGGCGGCGTCCGGTGCGAGCCTCGATGATCTTCTCGAGCCCGTCGAAGGCGCCGCCACAGATGAAGAGAATGTCCTTGGTGTTGAGCTGGATGTATTCCTGCTGCGGGTGCTTGCGGCCACCCTGCGGCGGAACCGAAGCGACGGTTCCCTCGATGATCTTGAGCAGCGCCTGCTGGACGCCCTCGCCCGACACGTCGCGGGTGATGCTCGGGTTCTCCGACTTGCGCGCGATCTTGTCGATCTCGTCGATGTAGACGATGCCGCGCTCGCATTCGGCGACGTTGAAGTCGCCGGCCTGGAGCAGTCGAACGAGTATGTTCTCCACGTCTTCGCCGACGTATCCCGCCTCGGTGAGCGTGGTCGCGTCCGCGATCGTGAAAGGCACGTCGAGAATGCGGGCCAACGTGCGCGCCAGCAACGTCTTACCGACGCCGGTGGGTCCGATCAGCAGAATGTTGGATTTATCGAGCTCGACGTCGTCGTCCTTGAGCGACGTGGAATTGATGCGCTTGTAGTGGTTGTATACCGATACGGCCAGTGCCTTCTTCGCCTGCTCCTGCCCGATCACGTACTGGTCGAGGACATCCTTGATCTCTTGTGGCGAAGGGACCTGGGTTATCGCCTCAGCTACCTCGCGCTCCTCATCCTCCGCCAGGATCTCGTTGCAGAGAGCAATGCACTCGTTGCAGATGTACACAGACGGTCCGGAAATGAACTTCCGGACAGAGTCCTTCGACTTTCCGCAGAACGAGCAGCGAAGATGTTTCTCTTGGGACATAAATCAACGGGGAACGAGGAATGCTTGCCCAGCGAATCCGGACATCGAGGTCTGACTAAAGATACCTAACAGCGGGCGCGAAGACGGTCAAGCAAAGGCTACGCGAGCAGGACTCGTGAAGATTTTCACAAGTAACAGAAGGCCCCAAATCAGGCCTGTTTGAGCGCTTCCCCCGGTTTGAGTGCTTCCTCGATCTCTCCGCGGTACGAAATCACGTTGTCGATCAAACCGTACTCCTTTGCCTCCTCGGCCGACATGAACCGGTCCCTGTCGGTGTCGCGCTCGATGCGCTCGACCGGCTGGCCCGTGTGCTTGGCCATGAGCTTGTTCATCTGCGACCTCAGGTGGAGAATCTCCCTCGCCTGGATCTCGATGTCGGAAGCCGTGCCGCCACCGCCGCCCTGGGACGGCTGGTGGATCATGATGCGGGCGTGGGGAAGGGCGGATCTCTTGCCCTTACGCCCTGCCGCCAGCAGGAATGCGCCCATGCTTGCCGCGAGCCCCATGCAGTTGGTGTTCACCGGGGACTTGAGGAATTGCATCGTGTCGTAGATCGCCAGTCCGGCCGAAACGCTGCCGCCCGGCGAGTTGATGTAGATGTGGATGTCCCGCTCGGGGTTATCCGACTCGAGGAAGAGGAGCTGCGCGATCACGATGTTGGCGACGTCGTCGTTGATCGGCGTGCCAAGGAAAATGATCCGGTCCATCAGAAGCCGGGAGAAAACATCGTAGGTGCGCTCGCCGCGGCTCGAGCGCTCGATGACGTACGGCGTGTAGATCGTCGGCATTGGCTCTTCGTCTTCCCGTTTAGGCATTAGTCGATACATCGTTTCTGTCCAGCAGCCACTTGAAAACCTTGTCTTCGGTGATGCTGCGCTCCATTTCCTTCAACCGGCCGGTCTTCTCCAGCTGGGCGTAGATCTGGCCGGGATTGGCCCCGCGCTTCTCCGCCTGCTCGGCGATGCGGTCGTCAAGGTCCTTTTCCGTTGCGGTCAATCCCTCCTTCTCCGCTATCGTCTCGATCACCAGGTCGCGCCTGATTTGCCGCTCCGCCATCGAGCGGAATTCCCCGGCGAACTTCTCTCGCTGGTCCGCTGGAACCTTGTACGCCTCGGCGGAGTTTTCCACGAACTGCTGGATCCAGCTCTTGGGTACGTCGAACGCATTGGCGGCGATGATTTGATCGATCAGCTGCTGCCTCACGCCGGCTTCGACCTCGTGCTCCGCGTGGCGCTCCATGTCGGTTCGCACAGCCTTTTTCAGAGCGTCGAGCGAGTCGAAGTCCCCGACCTCGCGCGCGAGCGCGTCGTCGAGCGCCGGCGCTGACTTCCGCTTCACCTCATTGAGCGTGATGCGGACGGTCTTCGTCTGTCCACGCTGCGCCTCGTCCGGAAAATCGTCGGGCCACTTGACCGGCCGCTCAACGGTCTCGCCGGGCGCGGCTTCCATGACCAGCTCTTCGATTCCGGGAATTGCCTGGCCGGCGCCGAGGACGAGCGGGTAGCTCTTCCCCTCGCCCGCTTCCGCGCCCGTCGCTATCTGCACGTTCACCATGTCGCCGGGCTGCGGCTTTTCGACGACCGGTGTCCAGGTCGCCTTCTCGTCCCGGATCTGCTCGAGCTGGTGAACGAGCTGCTCTTCGGTGACCGTCGTCGCGGGACGCTGAATGCGGAAGCCGTTCGTCCGCGCGAGGTCGATCGTGGGCCTGACTTCGAGGTGCAGCTCGAAGGTGAGTGGCTTTCCCTCTTCGAACTTGAGATCGTGGACGTGCGGCTGTGCCGCAACCTTGATGCTCTCCTTCTCCACGAACTCCTCGTAGGCTTCGCGAACGATCGACTCCAGCGCTTCCTGTCTGATCGCCTCACCAAACTTCTTGCGAACTACGATCGCAGGGGCCTTGCCGGGTCTGAAACCGGGAAGCCGGACCGTCGAGGCATACCGCTTCGCGGCCTTGTCTTCCGCGTCCTTCACCGCCTCCGGGGGCACGGACACCTGAATGTGGCGCTCGACCCCCTCGGACGCGCGGGGTGTGAACTCGATCTTCATGGCCGCAATATAACAGAGTTACAAGGGCCCCGATCCGCCAATTCACACGTGATTCGGAGCGCAAATCAGGCCCGCAGCTCAAGGGCAAGGAAGGCCGCACAGGGCACGGCTATATTGCTTTTTTCCCGGTTCGAACGGAAATCGGGACCGCCAACCTTCGTACAGGGACCGACAATGGAGCTAGATACCCTCAGGGACCTTTACGTCGTCGAATTGAAGGACCTTTACAGCGCCGAGAAGCAGATGGTGCAGGCGCTTCCGAAGATGATCAAGGCGACGAAGCACCACGAGCTGAGAGCCGCCTTTAAAACCCACCTCCAGCAGACCGTAGAGCATGTAAAGCGGCTCGAGCTGATCTGCTCGGAGCTGGGCGCGACTCCGCGCGGGAAGAGATGCGTAGGGATGGCGGGGCTGATCGAAGAAGGCGCTGAACTGATCGCAAGGCAGCCGGACGACGATGTTCTGGACGCGGGGCTGATTGCCGCGGCGCAGCACATCGAGCACTACGAGATGGCCGGCTACGGGACCGTTCGAACCTACGCCAGGCAGCTCGGCTACGAATCGCAGGCGCAGCTGCTCCAGCGAACGCTCGACGAGGAAGGCGAGACGGACCATCTCCTCACCGACCTCGCCGAAGCGAGGATCAATCTCGAAGCAGAGTAGCGGCGAGCGCGCTGTGGAGGGCGAAGCCGACCCAAAGCTGCGGGAAGAATGAAAAAGGCC
>JADGQV010000173.1 GCA_017881465.1 Gemmatimonadaceae bacterium | reverse complement strand
GATCGCCGCCGTCAGAGTCGTCTTCCCATGGTCGACGTGGCCAATCGTGCCGACGTTCACGTGGGGCTTGGTACGCTGAAATTTCTCTTTGCTCATTTCGTCCTCAAACGTGTTTCGTTCGTAGTACAAGCTCGCGATCGGGATTGAACCGATGACCTCACCCTTACCAAGGGTGTGCTCTACCAACTGAGCTACGCGAGCGGCTTCTTCTTCTTTCCTGCTACATCCGGTGGAGTTTCCAGTCCACCCTTACTGCATCCTCGCGCTTCCTGGCACCGTACCCTCAGAGCGGGAGACGGGACTCGAACCCGCGACATCAAGCTTGGAAGGCTAGCGCTCTACCAACTGAGCTACTCCCGCGTACGACCGTTTACTGAAACCGACCACACACAAAAAAACCCGCCCCTACATCCATGGTGGGGGAAGGATTCGAACCTTCGTAGGCGTTAGCCGGCAGATTTACAGTCTGCTCCCTTTGGCCGCTCGGGCACCCCACCGATTTTCGCTCCGCGCCGACTCAACTTCGTCGGCAGAGCTGACGGGGAGAATCGAACTCCCAACCTGCTGATTACAAATCAGCTGCTCTGCCAATTGAGCTACGTCAGCAACAAACAGCGATTTTTCATCGCAAGCCTAGTAGAATAGCCAACTTAGGGTGACGAGTCAACCCGACCGCCCGTCCGGAGTCGCAGACGATTTGCGACCGCGGACAACTGGGCGAATCTTACCGCAACTTCTTCCATTTGGTCCCCTGCGGGCTGTCTTCGATCGCTACGCCCCGCCCTTCTATCTCGGCGCGAATCGAGTCGGCCCGGACAAAATCCCGCTGGGCTCTCGCCTGCTTGCGCGCCTTGAGACGCTCCTCCACCCAGAGCGCCAGCTCGGGATCGGGGCCTGCGGTCTCCGGCACCACATCGAGCACCGAATTGATGCGCGTGAAAACCTCTCTCGCCTTTTCCAGTGCTCGCTTGTCGACGCCGTTTCGATCCAGCTCGGCGTTCGCTCGCCGCACGAAAGTGAAAAGTGCTCCGAGCGCGATCGGCGCGTTGAGATCGTCGAACAGCGCGGCGGTCACCTCAGCGTCGGTCTCCTCCGCGATTATTTCCAGCTCCGGTGTCGCAGCTTTGGCTTCCGCCAAACGCTCCGCGAAATCAGCGATGCGGCGCACGCCCTCGATCGACGCTTCGAGTGCTTCGCTCGACATGTTGAGCTGCTTCCGGTAGTGCGTCGAAAAAACGAAGTGGCGGAACGCGGCCGCCGGAACGCCCTGGTCGCGAAGATCCTGCACCGTCGCGACGTTGCCGAGGCGCTTGGCCATCTTGCTGCCATCGGTGAGTAGAAACTCGCCGTGGCACCAGAAGTGGGAGAACGGCTTTCCGGTCGCGCCTTCCGACTGCGCGATCTCGTCCTCGTGGTGCGGGAAGATCAGATCGATTCCGCCGCAGTGGATGTCGAGCGTTTCGCCGAGGTATTTCATCGCCATCGCCGAGCACTCGAGGTGCCAGCCAGGGCGGCCACGTCCCCAGGGTGAATCCCACGCCGCGCCCGTGGCTTCATCCTCGGGCTTGGCGGCCTTCCACAGCGCGAAGTCCTGCGCGTTCTCCTTGGAGTAGTCGTCCTGAATCACGCGCGCCCCGGCCTTCACCTCGCGCGTGTCGAGGCGCGAGAGCTTTCCGTAACCCTTGAACTTGTCGATCGCAAAATAGACGCTCCCGTCGTCGGCGAGGTACGCGAGCTTCCGCTCGACGAGCCGCTCGACGATCGCAATCATCTCCGGGATGTGGTCCGTCGCCCTCGGGTACAGCTCCGCGTCCTGAATCCGGAGGAAGGCGCGATCGGCGTGGAATATCTCGGTGATCGGCGTCGTGACTTCGCTTATGCTGATGCCGCGCTCGCTCGCCGACTTGATGATCTTGTCGTCGACGTCGGTGAGGTTCATCACCTGGAAGATCTTCCAGCCCCGCAGCGCGATTACGCGCCGGAGAAGATCCTCGAACAGAAACGTGCGGAAATTGCCGAGGTGCGCCGGCTTGTAGACGGTCGGACCGCATGCGTAGATGCGAACCGTTTTGCCATCCTCGGGCGAAAACGATTCGATTTTTCGGGTGAGGGTGCAGTACAGGCGGAAATCGGGGGCGGGCATCCGCGGAAGGTAGGTGGCTCCGTATAGGGGGTCAACACAACTGTCCAGTCCTGGTGAGACCCGAGGAAATGGCATCCACAAAACCGAAGCAGGGAGCCCACAGCTTTGCAGCCTTCAAGCTGGTAGCTCTCATACAGGCGGTCTAGGTCGGCAAAAGCAGAACGTTTCGGCGGACTGTTGCGCCGCTATGACTGCTCCGCTACGAGGCGCGGCGGAGTCGCCGGCAGCTCGAACGCCGGCTTCGTCGCGCTTCGGCCCGCCGCGGCCAATTCCCCCCGCGCAGCAATCACTCGACCCTCTACGATATTGATGATGCGGGCGGCGATTCGATGCAGCTCGACGGGATTGGGTGCTGCAAGAATGATCGTGATGCCGCGCCGAGTGAGACGAGTGAGGACTGAGACGACATCAGGGTCGAAGAGGAGGCCTTCGCCGCAGAGCGTCTCGTCGAGCAGGATTGCGCGCGGCGATCCGATCAGCGACTGCGCGAGTCCGAGCCGCTGCACCAGGCTGGCCGAGAGGGTGCTCACGCGCCGCGTGGCATGGATGTGGAGACAAACTTCTCTCAGTGCGGCTTCCACCTGCGCGGCCCGGTTCGCGGTGGAGAGGTCGTGAAGCGTCGCGTAGTACTCGAGCGCTTCGCGCACCGTGAGAAAGGAGTAGTAGCCGGCGCGCTTGGGAACGTAGGCGAGTCCGGGCGGAACGTGGTGTCCGGTGATCTGTTCGCCGAACCAGTTGATCGTGCCCTCATCGGTCCTGAGGAGGCCGGCGAGACAGAGGAGGAGCGTGGATTTTCCCGCGCCGGGCCGCCCGACGAGCCCTACTATCTCGCCGGCTCCCACATCGAGACTGACATCGCGCAGCGCGGGAATCGCCATGGCTCGCGATCTTGCGCCGGAGTGGTACGTCTTGTTGAGGCCCCTGACAGACAAAGCGATCGGCACGGTCGATCCTCCGCAAACGTGTGCGGACAGGATCGCAGCGTATCGCGAAAGTCGAGCAATCGTTGACTGGCCCGCGAAATCATTCCATCGCGCAATGGCGTGATTCTTTCACGGTGATGCGTCTACCGCACCCGACACGGCAGAAAGGAGAACATGAAGCACTCTTCGATGAAACTCCCAAGTCATCTTGCTTCAGTAGGTCGCGCACGGCCATTCCGCAAACAAGAAGGTCGCCTTGATAGGCGGAGGACGCGCTAAGCAGTTTTCTTGAGGGGCCCTTTCTCGCGAATCGCGATCAGATCGGGCGGAGGCGAAGAAGGAACGAGCACTCCTCCGTCGGGAACGGGCACGCGCAGCACGAAGATCCGGTCGCGCGTGCTCTTCCTGAATCCCTTCCCCTCGTAGATGCGGTTGATGAGGATCCGCCGCACGATCACCATCACTGTGACAAGCGTCGGGAGGGCGACCACGAGCCCCAGGGGACCGAGCAGCGTCCCGACCACCAGCACCGATGTGATCGTGAGGACCGGTGGCATGTCGATCTTCTTCGACATCACGAGCGGCGAAACGAGGTTCCCCTCGATCAGGTGAATCACCACCCCCAGCAGGAGTACATAAACCGCGCGCGTCCCGCCGCCGGGTCCGCCGAGCACGAACAGCGCCGGCAGCGTTGTCGCCAGAAGCGTCCCGAAGAACGGAACAATTGCGACGAGTCCGGTGAAAACCCCGAACGTCAGCCAGTAGGGAACGCCCAGTATGTAGAGTCCCGCCGCGGTCAGCGCGGCGAGAAAAGTCATCGTCAGAAGCTGGCCGACGATGTAGGCGCGCAGGCCGTCGGCGAGATCACGCAGAACATCACGCACGAGATCGCGATGGACCGGAGGGAAGAGGGCGATCAGCCATTCCCGGTAGACACCGGGCTGAAGCGCGAGATAGATGCTCATCACGAT
>JADGQV010000022.1 GCA_017881465.1 Gemmatimonadaceae bacterium | reverse complement strand
CGGTCCCATTCCTGAATCAACAGTCCCTGCTCCTCGAACACCAGTCGGATCTGGGCCGGATCGTAACCGCAGATCTCCTCGAGGATCGGAATCAGGACGCTGAGCGCATCGTCGCTGATTACCGTGCGCCGGGCGATCTGCGCGATGTGCCTCGCTTCCGAGGCCGCGATCGTGAGTCCATCGCCGCGATTGACGTGAAGCATCACGTGAATGTCGGAGCTTCCGTCGCCGACGTACACGACGCGATCGCTTGGAACGCCGAGACGGAGTCGCAGCGAGTCGACCGCGGCGACCTTTCCGTAACCCGCGGGAACCTGAATGATCGATTCCACTTCGCCGGTTTCAGCGCTGAAATCGAAGTGCGCGCCGATGATGTGATCGGGAGGCACGAGTCCCTGAAGCGCCGAGTGGACGACGAGCCACGGAGCGGCCGATACGACGTAGAAGTCGAACCTGAAGCCCTCGATTCCATCCTTCAGAAACTCGGCGAGCAGCGCGATGTTGCGCTTGAGCCGGATCTGACGGCCAACCTCGACGAGGTCGTCCTGCCGCACGCGGCGAAAATCCGGATCGTGCCGCAGCAGATACGTGAGCTCCGCGCCCGACTGCACGAGGTTGAGGCGCGCAAGGTTGGCGACTTTCTCCTGAAAACCAGGAATGCCGAGCATCTCGGCCAGGACGAGCCCGGAATCGTTGAAGCTCAGGGTCTGGTCGAAGTCGCTCACCAGCAGGTAATACTTCCTCATCTATCCTCCATTCAGGGCGGAGCGTTTCTGACGGTCGTCAGATTCGCGCTCACCGATGATTCAAAAAACGAAAACGCCCCCGCATCGATCCAGGACGCGGGGGCGAATCTTGGCAAGTAGCAGGTGTGTTAACCCCGTCGCCGTCGCGCGCCACGCGTCCCGTCGCCGCAATTAATTGCGGCGCCGAGCATCTTATTCGTGAAGCGGTGGGCGATGAGGATCATTTTGCGATCGTGGATTTGAGTGAGCGCTTGATCACGCTCTGACATGCAACCTAATTGATGCACGGGAAGCGTGTCAACCAATAGACGATTCCTGTGGCGAATTGGTGACTTATATCGTGTCTCAGCTTTGTAACGGTGAAGTTTACTAAGCCGGACGATTTCCAACTTCCGGCGACTGGAGTGAGGTAGCGCTCGATCGGCCGGCCAATCTGCTGGATGTGGATGCGCCCGTCCACCGAAGGCTTGACTTTCCACGTTTCGGGGCGGATAGTGGGTCACCGAACAATTCCCTCCCTTTGCGTCTGCGATGAGAGAGGGACTGCATCAAAGTCCCGATCTTGTGGAGAGCATCGCTTATGGTAGTGCTCCGTCGCCTCCCTATCCTGCTTGCCGGTGCCGTCTTGTGCGCCGCAGCATCCCTTAGTCCTCTCAGCGCGCAGCAACCCACGGGCACCATCACCGGACAGGTGATCGACAGCGCGACCCGACAGCCGATCGCCGGCGTCAATGTCGTGGTCGAAGGGACCCGACTCGGTACGATCACTCGTGATGACGGTACGTTCACCATCACCGGCGTCCCCGCGGGAACGCACACGATTCGTGCGCGCCGGATCGGCTACGGGTCGGTACCGCTAATCGTCAACGTGGCGGACGGATCGACGGTCTCGGTGGCGTTCGCGCTCGAGAAGCGGGCGGCGGTTCTCGATCAAGTGGTGGTCGTCGGATACACCACTCAAAAGAAATCGAGCATAACCGGTTCCGTCACCGCTGTCGATATGGGTGACCTGGCGGTTCGAAGAGTCCCCGATGTGGCGCAGGCTTTACAAGGGCAAGTTTCCGGTTTGACGGTTACACAAAGCACCGGTGCGCCGGGCGACGAGATCAGTATTCGTATCCGTGGTGAAGGAACGATAGGCAACAACAGTCCGCTCTTCATAGTAGACGGAGTCCCTAGTCGCGATATATCCTTTTTGAATCCTGCAGATGTGCAATCCATGACCGTGCTCAAGGATGCTTCTGCTGCCTCTATCTATGGCTCCAGGGCTTCTGCCGGCGTGATTGTGATTACTACGAAGAGTGGAGAAAGAGGGAAATCCAGTTTTGACATCAACTACTATAGTGGCATTCAAAGGGCGACCAATCTTCCGACCATGTTGAACGGCACTCAGTACATGAACAAAATGGAGGAAGCCTGGAACAATTCCGGATATGACCCGCTGCTCCAAAACCCGTATACGGCGGCCAAATTAAGCGGGATGGTTAACGGGGAGGTTTTGGCTAATACCAATTGGTTGGATCAGTTATTCACGTCGGGAAAATCCCAAAACCTGCAGCTGACCGCGAGTGGAGGTAGTGACAGGATCCAATACCTGCTGTCGGGTGGAATTAATAAGCAGGATGGTATTGTGATTTACTCGAATGACGGGTATCAGCGCTTCAATTTCAGGACGAACATCAATGCAGCTTTGACTGATCGGTTCAACGTTGGAACCAATCTCGGACTTTCCTATGCCAACCAGGACAAGCTTTCCTCAAGCGGAGATGCACCCGGAATTATCCGTCATGCCTTGATTAGGCCTCCCGTCATACCTGTTTTTAAAAATCCAACTGATCCGACTTATTCCGCGAGCGATCCGTTTACCGATTTGCCCTTTTTTACAACACCATGGGACAACAACAATAACCGGTATGAGTTTGGCTCCAACCCCGTTGCCCTGGCCTTTTTCACCAATGACAAGAGAAGCAACCTCAAGACTTTCGGCAATATTTACGCACAATACGCTCTTTTGGACGCTCTAAGATTCAAGAGTAATCTTGGGGTCGATCTAAACTTGAGCCACAACAAAGCCTTCAACCTTAATTTCGGCGATGATAACGGAGGAGCGGGCCCGCTTGACCAAGGAACCGGGCGTCAAAATCGTCCGACCGGGTTGAACGAAGACAGAGGGCAGGAAACTACTGTCACATGGAACAACACCCTGAATTATGCCAAGAATAATCAAACGCATGACATAAGTGCGCTCGTAGGCAGCGAGTATATCACCAACTATTCTTCTTCGATTGGTGGATCGAGACAAAGGTTCGATTATGTAAAGGAGAACTTTCAATATCTCGACTACGGTGGAACAACGGATCAAAACACCGGAGGTTCTGCATCTGAATGGGGCCTTTTCTCACTATTCAGCTCGGCAACCTACATGTTCGATACACGGTACATGATTACAGCCAATTTCAGAGCAGATGCTTCTTCCAGGTTTGCACCAAATAATCAATGGGGCTATTTCCCATCGGTTTCCGTAGGCTGGAAAATATCCAATGAGAGTTTCATGCAGAATGTTGGTTGGATATCTGACCTGAAACTGAGAGCCAGCACGGGAAAATTGGGCAACCAGGAGATCGATAACTACGCTTTCCTGACTTTGCTCCAAAGATCGGGAAGCCAATTTCTCATTTCACGCTACGGCAATCCCGATCTGAAATGGGAGACCACTTTACAAAATGACATTGGGCTGGATGTGGGGATGCTGAGCAACAAGCTCTATCTCTCCATGGACTACTTCGTGAGGAAGACGTCTGACATTCTGTTACCCATTTCTTTGCCTTCCATAGCGGGAAATGTTTCTCCAACCATCGTCAACGCGGGTGAAGTGAGTAACAAGGGATATGAGCTTTCTCTGGATTTCAAAAATAGTGGTGGGGCGTTCAATTACGGTATAAGGGGAAATCTGGGCACGGTCAGGAACATGGTAGAAAAACTGCACCCCAATTTACCGAGTATAGCAGGGCCTGTAACCAGAACCGAAGTAGGACATCCGCTTAACTCATTTTATGGTTACGTGATGGAAGGCATTTATCAAAATCAAAGTGAAATCAACGCGCATTTATTCGGCACTGTAAATCCTCCGGACCAGCCGGGCGACATCAGATTCAAGGATTTGAATGGCGATGGAATAATCAACGATAAGGACCGGACGTTCATCGGAAATTCGATTCCAAAACTTAACTATGGTTTGAACCTATCCGCGGACTATCATCGTTTTGATTTTTCCATGTTTTTTCAGGGAGTAGGGGGGGTGGACAAATACAACGATGCCAAGCAGATAACGGATTATGACAGCCGTCCCTTTAACCACACTGTCGCAGTACTAGGGGCCTGGCACGGAGAAGGCACCAGTAACACCATTCCCCGAACCACCTTCAACGACAATGGTAGCAGCAAGATATCGAGCATTTTTGTGGAGGATGCTTCTTATTTCCGCCTGAAAAACCTGGAGCTCGGATACACTTTCGGACCTACCCGACGCCTGTATGTATCCGGCCAGAACCTTTTTACAAAGACCAACTATACGGGATTGGATCCGGAATCTACCGATATCCTGGACAGGGGAACTTATCCGCAAGAGAAAGCATTCCTAGTCGGAATCACTGCGAAATTTTAATCGATTTATTCAGAAATCATAAATCGACAGGAGCAGTCATGAAAACAAGGCATAAGGCAGCTGCATCGATCCTGATCATCTCAGCTTTCAGCTGCACCGATTTACACAAAGATCCTATCGGTTTGCTTACTCCGGAACAGGTAAGCACAGACCCGACACTGAATTCGGTCGAGGTGTCGGTGACATCGTCTTATCAGATGCTTTCCAGTACCCTCAATCTCCTCGGCGACTGGAGATGGGATTTGGGCACAGTGTTCCGAAACGATTTCATTGTAGACGACATCGCTTCGGATGATGTGCAAAAGAAATGGAACCCTGATGGCGACCAGGCGTGGATGGATCAGGTGCAAAGCTTTAATTTCACCGCCTCCAACCAGGCTTTTAATGGTCAATGGAGCTACGACTACGAAGGGATATCGCGCGCCAATCTGGCCATCAGCTATTTGACCGATGACGCAATTACGACAAAAATTGCCATCGATCCGGCCTTGAAAAACCGGCTGTTGGGCGAGGTCTATTTTTTGAGGGCTTTTTACTATTTCGATCTGGTGAACAACTTCGGAGATGTACCGTTGTTGGTAAAACCACTTAAAAGCTTTAGCGATGCCTACAGTGCGGCCAAGAGAGAAACAAAAACCAACGTCTATGCGCAGATCAGCTCAGACCTGGCCCAGGCTAAGACATTATTGCCGAACAGCAAATATTCTGATCCTGCGGAATGGTCGAGAGCGTCTAAAGGAGCTGTCTTGGCTATGCAGGCCAAAGTGGCACTTTACAACCAAAAATGGCCAGAAGTTATTAGTACTGTAACTGAATTGGAGGGCCTGAACTTTTACAGTTTGAACCCCAATTATTTCGACAGTTTCGATGTAACCAAGGAAACAACCGAGAATGAAGTCATCTTTGCCTACGATCACCAGTCGGGTCAAAATCCACGAAAGGGCAATGGACTTTGCGCCCCGTTGGATTGGGGGTTCATTGCTCCTACCGATAATTTTCTCAGTGAATTTGAAGCTGATGACCCAAGGTTACTCTACACGGTAAACGTGGCCGACAAAGCTGTTTACAAGTTGTTGGGCGCAACAGATACGGCGACTGTGAGATTGTATAAAGGAAATGACGATGCGCCAAGCAACAAAATCTATATTCGACTGGCAGATGTATTACTCTGGAAAGCCGAGGCATATAATGAAACCGGGATGTACCCCCAGGCAATTGCCATAATCAATACGATCAGGAGCCGGGCCCGGACGAGTGTGGCGGTTAACGGTACTTTGCCCCCGGTTGGTACCCTGCCTGACAGAGACATTGCCTCCACTGATAAAAACCAGATAAAAAGTTGGTTAATGCATGAAAGAAGAGTAGAACTGGGTTTCGAATCGCAACGATTCAATGACTTAAAAAGGTGGGGTATAGCTAAGCAGGTTTTGACTGCACTTGGGAAAAATTTCCAGGACTACAACTATCTTTATCCAATTCCACAAGGTGAAATTGATAAATCAGGTGGGAGCATAACGCAGAATCCCGGTTATTGATTCACGTTCAAATGAAAATCGGGTTGACTCAACGTTTGCAGGCAAACTTTTGGGTTAATCCTTTTTTACTGAGGGAGCGGCGCAGCAGCGCCAGGCCGCTGCTGGTGAGGATGACCGGCCAATAATGGGAATCGTCAAAGAAGCGGGGAGAACTCTATTTCACTGTTACTGAATAATGATTTCTCTGCGATCTGGAAACGTGCCGCAGATGAATCTTATAGCTCCCGTTGGTTCTTGATTCCGTAATCCCACTGCTGATATAACGACCATTTATCGCAATACTTTGCTTTGCCGTCGGGGATACAACTCCCACCTCGATTAAATGGCCTGCAAAAGACTCGAGATCAAATTCAAGTTTCTTCGTTTCTCTGTCATAGACTGGAGAAATTACTAAAGCATTAGCCGAACTTAGATACGGCGTTCCGGCATCCCCTAATGTTACGCCGATCTTTCTCAAGTCTTTGATATCCTCCGGCACAACAGCTGATGGGATTTCCCTTCCATCGAATGAGATGGAGGATAGCGTGCTCCCCTCTCCCCTGATATCGACACTTACAGGGACGCCCTTGAGGGTCACGGTCAACTGTACGGAATCCACACCTTTGGGAATAAAAGGGCTGAACGAGATATTCCATTCATTTTCCCTCAGGCCGAACAGATTATACAGAGTGTAGAGGTACCAGCCGCCCGCCCACAGGAATTGAGGTTTGTCAATCTTTCCATAAACGGCCGGATCGCTTTTGTCACTTATTCTGTACTCATACAAAGCAGGCTGGCCATTAGGACTATTCATTATTCCGTTTAAGGTCATAGTCCTCTTCATGAATTCAAAAGCATCTTTGTTCAATCCATTGTTGATCAACGCGAGAGCGTACCAGGCATTTCCGTGGGGCCAGATCCCACCATTGGCATAGTGGTAAGGTGCTCCGGCTTCATTACCGGAAAATCTCATGTAATCGATAAGCAGATGCAGGTCCATTGGATACAGCGTGTACAGGCCCAGTCGTTCATCCAATAGCTTTGCCTTGGCAGTCGTTAGCAGCTTTCGATTCCTGGCATCATCGAGCAAGCCAAAATGTGAGGCCAACAGAGATCCCATATATATGTGGCGATCCTCTTTTCCATCCTCGTAATAGCTTATCAGGTAGTTCAGCTGGTCATCCCAGAGCCTGTCGACCAGCTGCTTATTCATTCGAGTCGCGAGATTCTCATAGGCCTCCAATTGCGACCCATCACGGTTCAATGAGCTCGATATAAAGTCGAACTCCCTCAATGCACGAATGGCCAGAATCGTCATGTACGCCCGTGGTCCCACATTACGACCAATGTCCCACCAGTCCGGCCGCGAGGACCACATCAGATCGTCTGCGCCTTTATTCTTCAGCGCAGTCTGAATGCTCTTCTCGATATAGGGATAAAGGCGCGCCAGAAACTCACGATCCCCTGAGTGGCGCAGATAACGTGCAGCCACAAGCGTGAACCAGAAGTGATTCCAGTTCTCTGGTCCCGCATATTCAGTCGTGTACTTTGTATCCTGCCAATAGTAGGCGTGGGGTATGGTTCGATCTGTGTCGGCTAAACTGACTATATATTCCAAGTCGTTCCTGACTCTTGCCAGATCGAAATTCACCGCCGCCAAATCGGTGAGCAATGCATCGTGAGTAAAGTAGAAATTGTATTCCGCCTGGGCAGGCATAGGAACTATTCGGCCATGCAGGTAATGGGCGTTCGTTGCCAGGACTGCCCTTGACCACCGCGAAGTCAAATCCAGATCGTTATCGCCGGTAACGATGTCAGGCCGGGCCAAAGCCTCCTTGATGATGTAATCCTTGTACGCTTTGACTTCACGCTGGTAGTGCGTGAGCAGGAAAGCCGTCTTCGCCGCCGCTTCTGAAATCAATGCTGATCCAACAATCTGGATAATCGTGATTGATGAATCAGGAGGTAACTGTTTCTTGTAAGTGAACGCAGCGAGGGGTTTGTCTGGTTTCTCTCGCGGAATTAGTGTTGCCGGAAGAGGGCTGTCGGTGTTCAACCACCAATCGTCGAGGCTTGAGAATCCAGTATTCTTTGGCTGCCTCGTTGTAAAACTCGACGGCTGCAGCCCTGAGTTCATGACAAATATTTGCGCATTCCCGGTTTCCACAAAAGGATAGTTCGTCCTGATTATTGATCCGCTGGTCTGAAAGTCGGTGTATGCGCTATCAATAAGTTTGTAAGTGTGGCTTGTTCGAAGTGTCGTTTCCAGTCGGGTATACACTTCATAGTCTTTCGTGGTCGCGGATGTATTGGTTATCTCGTAGGTAACCACCATAGCTGGCTCGTTCCTGCAAAACTCATAAGTGATCCTGACGTGACTGCCAGAATCGTTTCCATCGAAGGAAACAGAGTATGGTGTCTGAGAGACTTTATAAACCTGATGCTCGAGAAAGCGTTTTGGGGAACCACCCACCCTTAGTCCGATGGACATGATTCTGAAATTCTCACGCTTCCAGTAATCGTCACTGATATCGATACTGTTTGCTACCGGGTAGTAAAAGCTTATCCGATTCAACAACGGAAAGCTCTTGTGAATCTCGATACCTACATAAGGGCTGCCGACTTCTATTTGACCAACTTCCTTCACGCTTTCAATCGTCAGTAGATCTGCACCTTGCCCCTTGACCGGAGCGCTATCGCCCGAGACGCTCCGGCCTGTCCGAGCGGATGTGACGGGAATAACCTGCGGTGTCCTCTGAGAGATCCTGGCGCAAGCGGTGAGCGCGAGCGCAATCGCGACGAGAGCTTTAGCCCGCAGAGGGCCGAGCGCAGGTGGGAAAGTTGTCAGACGATCTCCGCTGTTCGTCCGATGGCTCTTCCGTCCGCGCCGAACAGGTGTACACGCTCGGGCGGCACGCGAACCACGATCGTCTCGCCAACGATGGGCAGGCGATCGTTCGAGACCGATGCCATCATGCGGCTGCCGCCACCAGCCACGTCGAAATGAACGTGGCTGGTGCCGCCGAGTCGTTCGACCAGTACGACGCGCCCTCTAAGCACTCCGGCCGATGATCCGTCGTCCACTGATTGAGCCGCGGAAGACTCGACGCGGAGGTCCTCGGGACGTATCCCCAGCGTCAGGGACTGCGTGGGATTTGCCGTTAGTGTTTTCTCCCGGGGCACTCCGATGCTCAGGCCCTCAGTGATGAAGACCGCCTGGCCATTGTTCTCCCGAAGGGTGCCCTCCACGAAGTTCATCGGCGGGGTGCCGATGAAGCCCGCTACGAAGCGGTTGACGGGAGCACGGTACAGGTCTATCGGCCGGCCAATCTGCTGGATGCGTCCGTCAGCGAGCACGACGATGCGGTCGCCGAGAGTCATCGCTTCCACCTGGTCGTGCGTGACGTAGATGGTCGTGGTCTTCAGCCGTCGCTGGAGGCCGCCGATCTCGATGCGCATCTGAGCGCGAAGGCCGGCGTCGAGGTTGGACAACGGCTCGTCGAACAGAAACACCTTGGGCTCGCGCACCATTGCGCGGCCCATCGCCACGCGCTGGCGCTGTCCTCCGGATAACTGCTTCGGCTTGCGATCGAGCAGCGATGCGAGGCCCAGCATGCCCGCGGCCCACGTGACACGCCGGTCGATCTCCTGTCGCGGGATCTTCCTGAGACGGAGTCCCAGCGAAAGATTCTCGCGCACGGTCATGTGGGGATAGAGCCCGTAATCCTGGAACACCATCGCTACGTCGCGCTCACGTGGCGGGAGTGCGGTCACATCGCGCTGATCGATGCGAATCGTGCCTGACGTCACCTCCTCGAGACCGGCAACCATGCGGAGAATGGTTGACTTGCCCGAGCCCGACCCTCCCACCAGCACCAGCAACTCACCATCGGCAACTACGAGATCGAAGTCCTCGACGACCGTAGAGTCGCCGAATCTCTTGCGCACGTGCTCGAAGGTGACTGACGGCATTATCCCTTGATCCCCGACCCGGCCATGCTCTCTATGAAGTTCCGCTGGAGGAACATGTACGCGATCACGACGGGGACCACCAGCACCATCGCCGAAGCCAGCGACACGCCCACTGTTCCCGCTCCTCCACCGAGCGCAAATACCGTCAGCAGCTGCGGAAGCGTCATCAGGTTCTGCTCTCTCACCACGAGCAGCGGCCAGAGCACCTCGTTCCACGCGCCCATGAACGTGAATATCGCGACGATCGACAGCACCGGCTTGGAGAGCGGCCAGAAGATCGTGAAGAGAATGCGCGGCTCGCTCATTCCGTCCATGCGCGCCGAGTCGATGAGCGACTGCGGAATCTGGAGGAAGAACTGTCGCAGCATCAGAATCGCCGTCGCATTGAAGAGATACGGCACGATGAGCGCCGCATAGGTGTCGATCCAGCCTAACTGCACGATCAGCGTGTACAGCGGAATCAGCGTCAGCTGGCCGGGAACCATCAGCACCGCGATCGTCGCGGCGTTGAGCGCGGGCCGGCCGCGAAAGTTGAGTCGCGCCATCGCGTACGCCGTCATCGAGCCGAACACCAACACCGCCAGCGTGATCGTGGTTGCCACGAAAGTGCTGTTCACGAGTGCGCGACCGAACGGAGCACGCGCCCACATGGTGCGGTAGTTGTCGAGCGTGATGTCGTGCGGGATGAGCGCCAGCGAGCCTGCTTCTGCTGCCGGCTTAAAAGTGGCGGACGCCATCCAGAGGAATGGATAGATGAAAGTGATCGCGGCGATTGTGAGACCCGCGTAAAGCGCGATCCGTCTGAGCTGCTTCATAGCGCTTCAGCCCTGCCAATCAAGCGACGCTGAGCGAACACGACGATGCCGATGATGAGCGCCAGTGCGACACCGATCGTCGCGGCATAACCCATCTTCTGGTACGCGAAAGCGTTGTTGTACAGATAGAGCACGACGGAGTAAGTGCGGCGGAGCGGACCGCCTCCCGTCATCACGTACGGCTCGATGAAGAGCTGGAAGCCGTTGATGGTCGAGAGCGTGACTACGAGAATGGTCTGGGGCAGGAGCGAAGGCAGTGTCAGGTAGCGGAAGCGCTGCCACGCGGACGCGCCCTCGATTTCGATCGCTTCCTGGCAGCTCCGCGGGATGTACTGTAGTCCAGCCAGATAAATGATGACGTAGAAGCCGACGTTCTTCCAGGTGACCATCACCGCGATCGCGGGCATGGCAGTTCGTGGATCGGTGAGCCAGGGCACGGGCGACAGCCCGATTTTCACCAGCAGGCGGTTGATCAGTCCGACGTCAGTGGCGTAGAGGTGGCTCCAGAGAATCGCGACGACGGCGCCCGAGATGACGACCGGCAGAAAGAATGCAGCGCGCCAGAACGAGCGACCTGCGAGCTGGCGATTGAGGGCGAGGGCGAGCGCGAGCGCCGTGACGATCTGAAGCGGCACATGAATGCTGAGAAACACGAATGTGTTGGCGACGGCGCGCCAGAATCGCCCATCGTGGAGGAGGAGCCGGATATTGTTGGCACCCGCGAACGTCGGCACCGTGACGAGATCCCACTGCAGGAAGACGAGGACGAGAGCGAACGCGATCGGGTACACCGCAAATACGAGCAGGAACGCTGCGTACGGTCCTGCCATCAGCGAGCCCGATTTCTGCTCAGCGCGCATTCACGATGTTCCTCGCTTCGCGGGCGGCCTTCTTCAATGCATCCTTCACCGGAGTAGTCTGGTAGATCGCGGACTCCTCATAGGCTTCCGAGAGTAGATCGAAAATCTCCACCACGTCAGGATCGAGGTCCAGGTCGCGCGATCGCTCGACATACTCGGCGTACGTCGACAGCGTGGGCCACCGCGCCAGCGGAGCCGTAAATCGCGGATCGGATGCGAGACCGCGCCGGTAAGGCAGCTGGCTCGCCTCCTCGATCAGCATGCGGTCGGCGGCGGGTGACGTGAGGTACGCGACGAAGCGCGCCGCGGCGTCGGGATGGTGGGTCGTGGAGAAGATCGCGATGCTCCGCAAATCGGCGAAGGCGTATTGATTGGCCGGATCCGTACCATCGGCCCCGGGAACGGGCGTGACGGCGTAGTGCAAATTGCGGATCTTGAGCTCGTCCAGCTCCTTCACGAACCACGGGCCGATGATCTTCATCGCGACGGTTCCATCGGTGAATGGATCGTGTCCAAGCTCGAAATTCGATCTGGGGAGCACGCCGTCGGCGAACCCGCGGCGCAACACGTCGAGTGCCGCGACCGCCGCGTCGTTGTCGAAGTCAATTTGCCCGTTCTTTATCAGCGTTCTACCACCCGAGCTGGCGAGATACAGTGGGTAGAAATCGTAGAAGCGCTCGTACCAGGTCGTCTTGAGCGTCGCCCACATCGCCCAGTGATCGAGGCGGCCGTCGCCGTTGGTGTCGCGGGCGAGCTTGTGCCACGCCTGCACCAACTCGCTCTGTGTATGCGGCGGGCCGATCCCCGCCGCCTTGAACAGATCGACGTTGTACATCAACATCTCGGGATTCGTCTTCCACGGGAACGCGTAGATCCCGCTGTCCGGCAGCCGGAGCGACGCGAGCATCGCCGGGTTCGTGCGCTCCTTGAGTCGCGCCGACGTCGCGACGCGATTGTCCAGGCGCACGACGCCTTTGGCCCGAACCAGCCGCGCCAGCAGTGCCGACGAGACGTTCGAGCTGACATCCGGAGTTGCCTTGGCGACGATCGCGGCGAGTAGAACTTCTTCGGAAGAACGACCGGCCGGCAATGGCTGCACACGTACCTGAACGCCGGGGTTCTCCGCGTTCCACTGCGCCGTGAGCCGCATGGCTAGTCGTGTCTCAGGGGGATTTGCAGCGGGCCAGTAGGTCAGTACGATTGGTGCGCTGGGCTTGCCAGCTCCGGCGCCCACTTCTTCCCCGACGGCCTCATCGTCCTGGGTAATCTCCACGCCCGAAGGCCCTCGACGAAGAAAAAGACGCTGTCCCGCGGGGCCGGTGTATTCCCGCCGATCGGGAACGCTGGCAAGCGACGCGGATTGAGCACCGACCGGGCGGTAATGCAGGTACTCCGCGGCATCCGGGTTGCTCGTGACGCGCTGAAGCGCCAGCAGCGCCTCGATTGTCGACTCCGCACCGGAATTTCGATTGACCTGACCTGCGGTCGGACCGTTGATCCCATCGAAGGTCCGACCAGTCTGCTCGTCGTACATGCTGACGCCCGCGGGGTTGGCGCCGAGGAACCAGCTTGCTGCGAGCCCCGCAAACACGGAATAACGGCGCTCGCCTGTCGTTTCCGCCAACGCCAGGTATCCCTCGACGAGCGGGCCGATGCCGTACGCGATCTGCGGGTACCATGTCGCCGTCCCGTCGGGTGCGACCGCTGAAGGGATACCTCCCGCGAGAAGGAATCTTCCCCACAGTCCGTCCGCTTCCTTTCTGGCCGAAGCAGCAAATTCGGGATGACCCAGGGCGTTGCCAGCCATCGCGAGCGCCTCTGGAGATCGGGATCCCCACGCGTGCCAGGCGGCATCCGGGAAATCGATGTGCGCGCCCCATGGGGCGGTCGCCATGCCGCCTGCCGAATGCGCGGCAAGCAACTGGGCGGTGCGCGTTGCCAACGGGACGAGATCCTTCGATCGCTCGGCCCGCTCAACCGCGAGCAGGCCGAGCAACGCTTCCGCCGTGGCAGTAGTCGATCCACCAATGAGGCGTCCCGCATCTATCTCACGCGCCATTCGCGAGACGGCGCGATCGAGCACCGGGCGCATGCTCTTCACCAAGGTCGAGTCCTGGGGGCCAAGTACTCGAACCGCTTCGCCCAAGGCCCAGATGCTCCGCGCGGCCCAGTACGACATGCTCTTTCGGCTGCTCGGCGCGTTGCGGTTAAGCCTCCCGGCAGAGTCGATGAAGTTGACGAACTCTCCGTCACCCTGTTCCATCGCGGTGACGAAGCTGAGAAGTCGAACGGCCTCGTCGCGGGCACGGACATCCCCCGTTGCTTCGTATTCCCGGAGATAGACAACCGCGGCGCGCGCGGCATCGTCGAGGCAGGCGATTCCCTCGAATCCGTCGCGCGCGGGAGAGCCTGTCGGACGATAGTCGGGCGCTTCTGCATAGAGGGAGACAACGCGTACCGGCAGTCCCCGCACAACGGCGTCGAGGCCAAGGTGCTGGAGGTGATCCAATCGTACGGTCAGGGATGTCTCGCCCGCCGGCACGACGTAGTTCTCTGCGCCGCGACCGCAAGCCGCGCTGAGCAAGATCAGAGAAAGAATTACCGGGCGCGCGATCACAACGGAATACCGCCCTGCTTCAATCTGATGGCTTCTCCCAGAGAGGAGATCAGTTCGCGCTTGTTGACCCGCGCCCCCGCTACTGATACGTCAGCGGCTCCATAGTAAACCAGGAAATCTTCGCCTCTCTCCACCAAACCTTGCGGGAACACAACGCGCACACCCGTCCTGAAGTTCGCCATGTCCACCTGCGGAATCGCGTTGCGCTCGATCTCGTACGGCGCTTCAGGTGTGAGTGCGGGCGCATCGGACACGTAGAGAACTGTTTCCGGATTCTTCAGGTCGAGCACGCACCATCCCATCGAGTAGACGTTCCCCTCTTCGATGGAGGTCGCGCCGTGAAATGGCAACAGCCAGCCGATGTCCGTTCGCACGGGCGGCGCGCCGGCGCCGACTCGGGAGCTCCGCCAGGTATTTGGGCGAGGCCCAACCAGCGTTGCACCATCCGCTGGCCATTCTTCTTCGAGTGATGACACCCTGATGCATACTATCCTCGGCATCGGCCGGTGAAGGATCACGTACTGGCCGTCTATCTTCTCCGGAAGGATCACGCAGTTCTTGTTTTCGCCGGCGATGCGGGGACCGTGACGACGGTAGCTGGTCGGAGACAGCAGATCGTCGGTGGTGATCAAGCACACCTGCGGACCGTCGCGCGAGTACCCGGTATAGGTGATGGCGTAGCGCTTTTCGCTTTCGAGATACGTGATGCGGGCATCCTCGACGCCCCAATGCTCGTAAGGCGCATCGCGCGCAATCACGGGGCGATCCCATATCTCGTCGATTCGCTTTCCGTCGGCCGACAGCGCCAGGCCGAGACACGACCGCCGCGAAGCTTCCTCGAATACCCGAACGAGCAGCACGACTTTGTCGCGCGCGCGGTCGACTGTCACTCCAGGATTGAACGTTCCGCTGGCGCGAACGAACGAAATATCGGAGGGGCGAATGAGCGGGTTGGTTGCAAGACGCTCGAGGGGCGCGATCATGAAGGCCTCTGTGCTACCCAATTCGAATAGAGGCGCTCGAAGTGCTTAGCTGGCGCGCGGTAGTACTCATCGGCGCTGACATCGAGCACTCGCGGCACCGCTGACTGCACGAGCATGCCGTCGTCGCGACGCTTCCTGAAATTCCGGAACACCATGGCCGCGGGCTTCTCGCTCCCGTCCGAGCGCACCAGTCCGAAGGTGCGTTCCCGTACTGCTGTCGCCAATGGTGCCCGATCGAAGAGCCGGGAGTCGTAGTCGCCGTAGCACCAGGCGTACGCGCCAGCCGCGCCGGTGCTTACCAATCCTTGCAGGACCGCGTCGTAGTACGCCGCCGCCTCTTCCTCAGACGCCAGATATTGACGAAGCGGCCGTCCCAGGAAATCGTCGGTGATCGTCTGTCCGGGAGCTCCCGGCGGAGCGGTGCACAGTCCGAACTCCTGCATGAGCGGACGACGGCCACGTCCCGCGAGCCCGGCCGTCAGCGCGCAGGAGAACGGCACCAGATCCGGATCGAGAAACGAGCGCGCGACGTCGCAGTAGAGCGGGTACGCGTGCATCAAGTCCTCGTCGGCGACCTCGCCGATATCATCCACGCGCATGTAGTTCTCCGTCGTCAGCGACGGTAGGTGCGCGCCTATCTGAATCGGCGTACCGGGAGCGACGCGTCTTACTGTGTTCGCCAATAGCGACGCCCAGAGCCAGCCTGCATCTCTCGTACGAGGCCGCTGGGCATCGTCGATCTCGTTTGCCAGATCGAACGCGCGTATCGCGTGGTCGCCCGACAGAGCGCGTGCGCACGTCTCGACCAGCAGCGACTGTGAGCGCAGGATCGTTGGATCCGAAAACAGGTCGGCGGGCAGGCCCTGCGCATCAAGCATCCAGGCGGGCCACCAGAATTTACCACTCATGTTTATGACGACGAGCGTGGGCACGACTTTCAACCCGGCGTCCTTCGCCGCGCGGGCGACCTCCACGAGGCTTGCAACCATGTCGGCTGCCACAGTAAGTGGCTGGGGGAGGAAGTCCTGAGCCAGCGTGAACACTCTGACGACGTCGAAGCCAAGACCGGCGATCTGCGCCATCTCGTCGCGCACCTCGCCGATGTCGAGCTCGCGCCACATGTACATGGCGCTTCGGCGCGGCCAGTAATTGACGCCGAGCTCGAAGGTCACGGCTCCACCATTCCCGACAGAATCTCCGCTAATGACAGGTCTGCGACAGCGGTAACGCCGTCGGCTGCGCCATAGTAAACGCGCACGAGATCGCCGTGGGCCAGCGCGCCGCAGGTGAACACGACACTGCCGAAGAACCCCTCGCGCTCGTACGGTGCTTCGGGCTTGAGGATCGGCTCGCGCGAACGCGCTCTCACCCGAGATGGATCGTGCCGGTTGAGCAGCAGGGCGCCGAGCGAATAGGTGGGCGGCGAGCCAGTCACCCCGTGATAGATCGCCAGCCAGCCATCTTCCTTGCCGTAGTGCACGCGAAACGGCGCCGCCCCGCCTCCCACCTTCGAGTCATCCCAGCTGCCTTCCCTCGGGGTCGCGACGAGGCGGTGGTTCCCCCACGATTTCAGATCCGAAGATGTTGCGGTCCAGATCGAATGCTGTCCCAGACCTTCCGGCATGGGTCTGTGTAGCGCCGCGTACAGCCCGCCGATTTTCTCGGGGAAGATCGTGACGTTGCGGTTGGGAGGTGGGAAGATGATGCCGTGCCGCTCGAACGTCCTGAAATCCGTGGTCGATGCGAGACCCGTCCCGATCCCGTAATGCGACACGGCCGTGTAAGTGATCCAGTACGTGCCGTCCAGCTGGGTGATGCGCGGGTCTTCGATTCCGAACGACTCGTACACGGTCGCAGCAGAGAGCGCTGGCAACCCCTCCACGTCGAAGTGGATGCCGTCGGTCGAGCGGGCGACTCGCAGGTGTGACATCGACGTGAGCCAGGTGCGCCCCTTGTCGACCACGAGCCGTGGATCGCTCACATCCGGTCCTTTCTCGGTGATTTGCCACCGCTTAATCTCGATGCGACCGGTGTCCGCATTGAAGATGGGAGCGGCCGCTAGCGCGCTCGACATCTTCCGCGGAGCCTCCGCCACGCGCAGCAGCAGCACGACCTGTCCATCGTGTCGAGCGACAGCGGGATTGAACACACCCAGCACTTCGAAGTCCGGCCTCGAAGGCAGGACCATCGCGGGGGTGATGATCGGGTTTTCGGGCGCGCGGTGTGCCGTCATGCGTCACACACGGCAGAGCCGGACAGCTTCAGCGAGTGAAGCGCGCGGATCGCGTGTGGGTACGAATTCCTGCGCGACGTACCCCGTGAATCCCGATTCGCCGATCGCTCGCATGATTGCCGGATAGTTCAGCTCCTGGGAGGAATCGATTTCGTGTCGGCCCGGCACTCCGCCGGTGTGGTAATGCCCAATATACCGGTGGTTGTCGCGGATCGTGCGGATCACATCGCCTTCCATGATCTGCATGTGGTAGATGTCGTAGAGCAGCTTGAAGCGCTCCGAATTGATCTGCTTGGCGAGCGCCACGCCCCACGCGGTGTGATCGCATTGATAATCCGGGTGATCGACCTTCGAGTTGAGCAGCTCCATGCACAGTGTCACGCCGTGCCGCTCTGCAATTGGGACAAGGGGAGCGAGTCCGCGCGCGCAGACTGCGCGACCCTCATCGTCGCTCTGTCCGGCACGGCTTCCGGAAAAGCAGATCACGTTCGGCACTCCCGCCGCGGCTGCGAGCGGAATCGCCCGTTGATAGGCGGGGATGAGCCAAGCGTGGTTCTCTAGGCGGTTGAACCCCTGCGTCAGACGAGCCTCCGGATTCGGCACCGTCGCGTATCCCATCGCGCACGTGAGTCCGTACCGCTTTGGGACAGCCCACTCATCCGGCTCGAGGAGCTCCACCGAATCGAGTCCCAGCTCGCGCGCCATCTGCGACAGCTCGTCGAGGGTGAACTTATGGAAGGGCCAGCGCGTGACCGAGAGCTTGAACGCCGCCGCCGGATGTAGCGCGTCGCGCTTGATTGTGCGCCGAGCTTCGGCCTCGGCGAGATCCATGCGCCGAGCGTCGGCGGCGATCAGATCTGTGGCTTCAACGCGTGCGGGCCTGAGCCCGATGAGTCCCGCGGCGCCGGCACCCGCTCCCGCGAGAAATGCCCGGCGCTTCACCGGTTGATCTCACTGCTCATTCATCTCTCCGCTGCCGTCGTGGCCAATGTGGGGAGTCGTCCCGCGCCGTGTCAAGGCAACCGATGGGGCTGCATCTGTAGCGCCGAACGACGAAATGCTTCAAATTCTTCGCGGACTCCGCTCTAGAGGTCGCGGAGCGTAGCGCAAAAGAGCTCGGCCGTCCACTTCTCTCTCACCGAAGAAACGCCATGAGCAACCTCAGCATCATCGACATCCTCGTGATCGTCGCGTACTTCCTCGTGTTGACGGGGATCGCCTACTGGGCGGCGCGCCGCGAGAAGAACGTGAGCTCGGACTACTTTCTGGCGGGGCGGGATGTGGGTTGGCTCGCGGTCGGAGCCAGCCTCTTTGCTTCCAACATCGGGAGCGAGCATCTGGTGGGGCTTGCCGGCACCGGAGCGGCGAGCGGCCTGGCCGTCGGCCACTTCGAGTGGCTAGCCAGCTTCATCCTGTTGCTCCTGGGCTGGCTGTTCGTGCCCTTCTACCTGCGAAGCGGCGTGTACACCATGCCGGAGTTCCTCGAGCGCCGATACAACCCCGCCGCGCGCTCATACTTCACCTGGGTGTCCATCGTCGGTTACGTGCTCACGAAGATCAGCGTGACGCTGTACGCCGGCGGCGTCGTGATGCGGGCGGTGACGGGCTTTGATTTCTGGACCAGCGCGGCAATCCTCATCGTCATCACCGGGCTGTACGTGATTTTCGGTGGACTGCGCGCGGTGATCTATACCGAAGTAATGCAGGCCGTGGTGCTGATCGTCGGCTCGGTGACACTGATGTTCATCGGTCTTCATGCGGTGGGCGGGTGGTCCGGCCTCCAGGCCAAGGTGCCGCCCGACTTTTTCTCGATGTGGAAACCGACGAGCAACAAAGACTTCCCATGGACGGGAATCGTCTTCGGAGCACCGATCCTCGGCATCTGGTATTGGTGTACCGACCAGCACATCGTCCAGCGCGTGCTGGCGGCCCGCAACATACAGGAAGCCCGTCGCGGAACGATCTTCGCCGGTTACCTGAAGATCCTCCCGGTTTTCATTTTCGTGCTGCCCGGGATCATCGCCGCCGCGTTGTACCAGGACGTTCGAGGCAGCGCAGCCGACGCTGCCTATCCGATACTCGTCACCCGCCTTCTCCCGATCGGGTTCAAGGGCCTCGTGCTCGCCGGGATGCTCGCCGCACTAATGAGCTCGCTCGCTTCTGCATTCAACTCGTGCTCGACCCTGCTTACCTGGGACGTTTACCGTAAGTGGAGGCCGAACGCGAGCGAAGCGCGCCTGGTGTTCGTCGGGCGGGTGACCACGGTGATTCTCGTGTTCCTGGGGCTCGCCTGGATTCCATTCATGAAGTACGTCTCGCCGCACCTCTACATCTACCTGCAGAGCGTGCAGGCGTATATCGCTCCGCCGATCGCGGCGGTTTTCCTCCTCGGACTCCTGAGTCCGCGGCTGAATGGGCAGGGCGCTCTCGCCGCATTATGGTCGGGTTTCGTGATCGGTTTTGCGCGTCTATTGCTGGAGCTTGGGAAGGCGAAATTGCCGAGCGGAACGCTGTGGTCCTGGCTTGCGGGGATCAACTTTCTCCACTTCGCTGCGCTGCTCTTCCTTCTGTGCAGCGGAATCCTGATCGTCGTGAGTATGATGACTCCCCCTCCGGCTACGGAGCGCGTCGCGGACCTCACACTCCAGACCGTGGCGCCGTCGGCCGCGGTGGTGGTGAGTCCACGAGAGCGGAGCCTGGAAATCGGACTGTCGGTGTTGCTTGCCGCCATAATTGGTGCGCTTTGGATCGTGTTCAGATAAGGACCGTTTGAGCGCAAGACAGATCCAGCCGCGCTAGACAAAAGGAAGAATACCGGTCCGGGACCATCAGCTTTAAAGCTGGTGGCCCCGGGCCGGTATTCTTCCGTTGCTTTTCAGTTCAGTCCGAGGGCGCAGTCGATGATGCCTGCCATGCAGTAGGTCTGGGGAAAGTTTCCCCACTGCTCGAGAGTGCGGGGATCGAGATCCTCCGCCAGCAGCCCGTGCCGGTTGCGCGCGGTGAGCACTTTCTCGAACAAGAGGCGCGCCTCTTCGCGCCGCGCGCCTCCCATTGCCGCGAGCGCCTCGATGTACCAGAACGTGCAAACGAGAAACGCGTTCTCCGGATAACCGAAGTCGTCGCGCTCGACGTAGCGATAGACGAAATCTCCGTGCTTGAGCTGACTCTCGATCGCGGCGACAGTTCCAGCAAAGCGCGGATCGTTTGCCTCGAGAAATCCCAGTCGCGGCATCAGCAACAGGCTCGCGTCGAGGGAGTCCCCATCCATGGTCGCGGTAAATGCGTTGAGCTTCGCGTTCCACGAGCGCCGTGAGATCACCTCGTGGACGCTCGTCGCGCGCGACCGCCAATACTCGGCGCGATCGGCAAGCTTCAGGCGATCGGCGTACTTCGCGAGCCTGTCGCATGCCGCCCAGCACATGATGCTCGAGAAGGTGTGCACGCGCTCGGCGCCGCGCAGTTCCCACAGTCCGGCGTCGGGAACTTCAAATAGTCGAGCGGCGTGCTCGCCGAATGGCTCGAGCCTCGCCAGCAGCGCCTCGTCACCCGCCTGGCTCGTGCGCGAATTCAGAAAAAGCGGTGCGGCCGTGAGCACGGCTTCGCCGTAGAGATCGTGCTGAGCCTGCTCGCTCGCCTTGTTGCCGACGTGTACAGGTCCCATGCCTCGATAGCCGGGCAGACACTTGGCGACGTGCTCGTCCGGGATTGGTCCGCCGTCGATCGTGTAGATCGGAACGAGATGCGCGTCGTCAGTCGTTGCCGCGACGCCGAGGAGGAAGGCGAGGTAGCGCTCGATCGTTCGCATCTCGCCGAGGCGGGAGAGCGCGTCGGCGGTGAAGTAGGCGTCGCGGGGCCAGCAGTAGCGGTAATCCCAGGTGCGGCCGGTGTTGGGAGCTTCCGGGATCGAGGTCGTCATCGACGCGATGATGGCGCCTGTAGCCTCGTACACATTCAGCTCCAGCGTGATCGCCGCGCGGATCACCGCGTCGCGCCATTCGGGCGGAGCTTGGAGGGAGCGAGTCCAATTGCGCCAATACGCGGTGGTTCGTTCGAGCATTGTGGTGCCCTTGCTGGTCACGTCGCCCACCCCCGCGACGGGGTCGTCGAGCCCGAACATCAAAGTGATGGTCTCGGTGACATGGAACAGCGTCCGGTCGGCGATCGCCTCTGTCGGAGCGTTGGTGGTGAGCCGGAGCGCTTGATCGCCAGCGTAGCTGATGTGACCGGCCCCAAGCGCGTGCTGGCGTTTCGTGCAACCGTAGTCGGCGGCTGGTTCGACGCGAACGCGGATGTTCGGCCTTCCCCCGATCGGCCTCACCTGGCGCACCAGCAGCTTGGGACAAAACAATGCCCCGTCCTTCTCGAAGCGTGGGCAGAAATCGGTGATCTCGACGACGCCGCCCTTCGCGTCGTACAAGCGCGTGACGAGTATCGGCGTGTCGGGGAGATACTGCTGCTCGGTTCTGACCGCCCCCTCCATCTCGATGGTGAAGGCGCCGATTTTGTCGCGCGGCGAGTCGCCCGCGAGCAGCGAGCAAAATACCGGGTCGCCATCGAAGCGTGGGAAGCAGCACCACACGACAGCGCCCTGGGCGTCGATTAACGCGCCGATGCTGCCGTTTCCGAGGAGAGCGAGGTCGAGCGAGGTCACCTACAGGTCAGGGAACGGGTTGGACACTGACATCCATAAAACCGAAGCAGGGAGCTGTTAGCCAACTACGCTGATCGCTGGGAGCTTTCATACAGGCAAAATAGTATCCCGAAATAGGGTCTTGTGCGCGTCGCAACGGTCAATTTCGAGGTCGAGAACTTCATTCTGCAGGCTCTCGGAACGCCACCGGAAAAGCTCCTGGCTAACCAGCTGCCAAGCCATCAGTCCCCTGCTTCGGTTTTGTGGTGGCAAGCCAAAGCCGGACACAGCCCGCCCAAACAACAAGCCCGAGTGCTAATGACGCAACGACTCTAGAGTGCCACATTATCCCGGTCGCGATTCCTCGCGCCCGTTCGAGCGGAGAAGAGATTGATGAGGAAGATGTACGCGTTGACTGCCTGGACGCCCGTGCTTCTTGGTGCTCTCGCGTTGAGCGCGGCACCCGTCGTCGCGCAGACTCGCACCGTACAACCGGTGCTCGCCTTCCCGGAGCAGGGGCTCGACGATCCCGCCGCGTACCAGGGGTACCAGACGCGCTTCTTCCGCGACACGAAGGGGAACGTCGTGCAGGTCTATCTCGATGCGCGGAGCGGGCGCGTCGTGAATCTCCTGCCGGACGCGGTGAACGAGAGCGTCGGGTTCACCGTCCGGGATGGAGCGGGCAAGCCGATCCGGCTCGAGTGGGGATCGGCAGACGCCATCGTGTCGCAGGCAGGTAATCGCCGCACGATCGAGTACCAGCTCGTCGCGAAGGCACCCCAGATCCTGATCGGGTGGGTCTTGCTCGGCTCCATGCGCGTCGAGCGCGATCTCGGTTATTCGGGGCGTCATCTCGAGCTGTTCGACTGGCCTACGTTCAGATTGCGGGAGCAGGAGGAGCTGATCGCAAATCTGGACCGTCTCGATCCGGCCGAGCGGCAGCGCCAGTTGGGATTTCTCAACGCCGGGTTGACGTCGGATCTGAGGGCGAGGCTCGAGCCCGATCTCATCACTACCGGCGTGCGCGACCGGCGCGGCGTCACCGCGTCTCAGACGACGCTCGACGGAAAAACGAATCTTCAGCTAGATCTGAGCCCCGATCCGCGCGATGCCTCGATGGTGGTGAGGGTGCCGATAATCTCGATCCGCGCCAACACCAATCGTCCAATTCGATTCACCGTCCGCGTGACGACTGATGCGCCGGCGCTTACTCCGCTCGGGCGGGATCAGATATTCAACACCGCGTTTCTTCGCTTCCTGAACGACGCGCGCGTCGCCGCCGATCGCGCGCGCGGCAACGCCGCCACAAATGCGGACGCCGCCGCGACGGTCTCCCGGTATCGCCAGCTCGAGCGCGACGTGCGTGGGACCGAGCTCCTCAGCTCCAAAGAGAAGCTGATGGCCGGGCTCCCCAACTACGCGACGTACTTCGGCCGCGACATGATGATGACCTCGCTGATGATGCAGCCGGTCTGGACCGATGCAATGCCCGAGTTCGTGATCGCGAGCGCGCTGAGAAAGCTCGGCCCGGAAGGCGATGTCAGTCACGAGGAGGCGCTGGGCGGGCAGGCGATCCGTGAGAATTCCGCGGAATACAACGCGCACATGACGGAGTATTTCCGTTTGATCCGGCGCGGAAACCGATTGGCGGCCGACACGGCGCTCGCCCACGCGCGCGCATCGCTCGCGGATTTGCAGAAGGTGCGCGAGAACTACCACATGCGCGACGACGAATTCCAGCTGCCGGTGGTCGTGGCGCGCTACCTCGGGAATCCCGCGGTGACGGCGGCGCGAAAGAAAGCATTCCTGATGGAGTCGTCGGACGGGAGAGGGCCGCGGATCGGGCTCCTCCTGAGAGAGCTCGGACTCGTGGCGACGCTTGCCGCTCCCTACGCGCGCGATCCCATCGTTCAGAATCTCATCGCATCGCCGCGTCTCGATTCGACGCATTGGCGGTCGATCAGCTGGCGCGACAGCAACGCCGGCTACGCGAACGGTCGATTCGAGATGGACATCAACGCCATCTGGGTTCCGCGCGCACTGCAGTCGATTGCCGAAATCCTCGCCTCGTTCCGCGCGATCGGCTTCACCCAGAACGAGCTCGCTGCCGTCGCGCCCGAGGGCGTGGGCGACACGCCGCTTGGCGAGTTCGCGCACGACCCGGTGTTCTTCCAGCGCGCCATTCAGAACTGGAGAGGGGTGGTGCGGCACTTCGTGGTCTCGCTGACGCCGGAGGAGATCCAGACCAAGGTCGCGGCAAAGCTCCAGTGGCTTCCAGCGGCGGAGCGCGGGTACTGGCAAGGCGTGCTGTCTGCGACGGGCGCTGACAAGTCGCCGCTCGAGTTTCTCGCGATTTCGCTGGATTCCTCCGGCCGCCCGATCCCGGTGGTGAACACCGATCCCGCCACCTGGCTCTTCCTGAGAGATGGGAGCGACACGACGAGCGCGGCACTGAGCGCGGTGACAAGAGACGTCCGCGCGATCACGCGCGCCTATCCCGTCGGATTGCTCGTCGATCGGCTGGGTCCTCTCGTCGCCAACGACGCTTATGCGCCTCCGAGCGTGTGGGAAGCATTCCGCAGGGATACCTATCACTCGCCCCGCGTGGTGTGGGGGAGGGAAGTGAACCTCGTGCTGCTCGGACTTGCGAATCAGATCTCGGGAGCGACGGATGCGACGGGACGGCCGCGCGATCCGGCGCTGGCTGCGTACGTCACCGAGATGCGCGACGCGTTGCGGCGCGCCAACGCCGCGGTGGAGGCGTCTGGCCTGAAGCACAATGAATTGTGGAGCTACGAGATCAGCGGTGGGACGCTCAAGCCGATACGGTACGGGGCCAGTACCGACGTGCAGTTATGGAACGTCACGGATTTAGCGGTGCAGTTCGTCTTATCCCGGATTCGAGATTGAGGCGCGGTCCGGCATCCAGAAAACTGAAGCAGGGAGCTCTCAGCCTCGCAGCTAATAGCCGGTCAGCTTTCATACTGGCGCTCGCGCTCGCGGGGCCTCTCGCCGCGTGCGCGCCGACCTCCAACAAGGGCGAGACCGTTCTCACTTTCTCCGGCTCCGCGCTCGGCGCCGAGGGGACGCTTGTAGCCAAGCAGCTGAAGCGATTCATGGAGCTGAATCCGGGGGTACGCGTCGAGCTGCAACGGACGCCCGATGATGCGTCGCAGCGGCACCAGCTTTATGTGCAGTGGCTCAATGCGCGCGTCGGGAATCCTTCCATCTTGCAGCTCGACGTCGTGTGGACGCCGGAGTTCGCGGCAGCGGGGTGGGTGCTGCCGCTCGACAGGTACGGACCGCCCCGAGCGGAGTTCTTTCCTGCGACGATCACGGCCAACACTTGGGCCGGGAAACTCTACGCGCTGCCGTGGTTCGCGGACGTCGGGCTCCTCTATCGTCGCACCGACCTCGTTCCGAATGAGCCGAAGACGCTCGAGGAGATGGTGACCGATGCGCAGGCGGCGATGTCGCGTCGCGGTGGACCGCGCTATGGAATCGTCTGGCAGGGCGCGCGCTACGAAGGGTTGATCACCGGCTTCGTGGAATATCTCGGAGCGTTCGGCGGCCGCATCATCGACGATAAGGGCGAAGTCGTGGTTAATCGTCCCGAGGCCGTGCGCGCGCTCGAGTTCATGCGCGACGAGCTGTACAAGACGAACGTCGCTCCGCTCGACGTACTCACCTGGCACGAGGAAGAAGCGCGCTTCGCATTCCAGAATGGAAACGCCGTCTTCATGCGCAACTGGCCGTACCCTGTCGCGGCGATGAGCGATACCGCGCAATCCAAAGTCGCGGGAAAGTTCGCCGTCTCACCGATGCCGGCGTCGGGAGCTGCTCCCAGCGGACACTCCACCGCGGCACTTGGCGGCGCGCAGCTCGCGATCAACGCTTACACCGACCATCCCGACGCTGCCTACAAGCTCATCGCCTATCTCACCGCGCCGGAGCAAATGCTCGAGCGCGCGCAGGCGGTGGGACAATACCCAACGCGTCCCGCGCTGTACAACGACGCGCGGCTCCGCAGCGCAATCGCGATCCCGCTCGAAAACGCTCGGCGAGCCATCGAAAGCGCGACGCCTCGGCCCGTAACTCCGATCTACACGGAGCTCTCCGAGATTCTTCAGATCGAATTGCACCGTGCCCTCGTGCGGCAGGTGGAGCCGAGGGAAGCGCTCAACTCGGCGGCAGCGCGCATCAATGCGCTCATCGAGCGGACGGGGATGCGCAAACTCATGTCGGGTGCCGCGAAGGAATCAGCGCCATGAGAAAGATCTCCCGCCTCGGACACGAAGCCCGCATCGGCTGGTCACTCGTCGCGCCAGCGCTCGCCGTCATCGCCCTCATCGCGATCTTTCCGCTCGGCTGGACCTTCTGGGAATCGCTGCACCTCGACGAGCTGAGGATGCCGTGGCTCGGTAAGCCGTTCGTCGGGCTCGCGAATTACATCGAGATCGCAAAGGATCCGCGCTTCTGGGCGGCGCTCGGTCACACCGCGTTCTTCACGGTAGTCTCGATTTCGCTGGAGCTCGTGATCGGGCTCTTCCTTGCCCTGGCGATGAATCGCGTCTTTCGCGGACGAGGATTCGTGCGCGCGGCGGTACTGGTGCCGTGGGCGATTCCAACGGTCGTGGCAGCGCTCCTCTGGCGCTTCATCTTCGAGTCTCAGGGCGGAATCGCCAACGCTCTCCTGGTCGACGCGGGAATCCTGAAGCAGCCGATGGTCTGGTTCATCCAGACATCGACGGCGTGGGTGCCGGTGATTCTCGCCGACGTCTGGAAGACGACACCGTTCGTGGCGCTGCTACTCCTGGCGGGACTACAGAATATCGACCTGACTCTTTATGAGGCCGCAGCTGTTGATGGCGCCAACGCGTGGTGGCAGCTCCGGCACATCACGCTCCCGCTGCTCAAGCCGGCGATTCTCGTGACGTTGATCTTCAGAACGCTCGACGGATTCCGCGTCTTCGATCTGATCTACGTGCTCACGGGCGGAGGGCCCGGCACATCCACCGAGCCGGTGGCGCTCTACACCTTCAACGCGCTGCTCCAGAATCTCCGCTTTGGCTACGGTTCTGCGCTCTCGGTCGTGATCTTTGCGATCACATTCGGCCTCGCGTTGCTCTACGTGCGTGGGCTAGGCGTGCGGCTCGGGGGAGAGGAATCATGACGCTCGCCAATGCGTCCGGGCCGAGAAAAGGCGGCATGACATCGGAGAACGCGCATGACGCCAGATCAGCCGGATGCAGCGAATGAAATCCGCAGCGACGGCTGGAGTCCGGTGGGGCAGATGGACATTCGGGGCGGCGCTCGTCGTGCTGATACTGTTCACACTCTTCCCGTTCTACTGGGCGATCGTCGCATCGCTCACGTCCGACGCCGCGCTTTTCCGCGATCCGTCGCTGTGGCCGCGACACCTCATCTTCGATCACTACCGGGCGTTGTTCACTGAGCGTGACTTCATCACGCCGATCCGCAACTCGCTGGTCGTGGCGGGAACGACGACAATCTTCTGCCTGATCGTCGGGACGCTCGCCGCCTACGCTCTCGCCAGAATCGAATTCCGGGGCAAGGCTGCGATCATGGGGTTCATTCTCGCGGTAACGATGTTCCCGCAGATCTCGATCGTGAGCCCGCTCTACCTGCTGCTGAGATCGCTCCACCTGATCGACACTTATCCCGGTCTCATCATGCCATACATGACGTTCGCGATGCCGCTCACAGTGTGGGTTCTGACCGGCTCGATCAGACAGATTCCCAAGGATCTCGAGGAGGCAGCGCACGTAGACGGCGCCACGCGAGTACAGAGCTTCACGAAAATTCTGCTCCCACTCGCCGTGCCGAGCCTGGCGACGACTGGAATTCTGACTTTCATCTATTGCTGGAACGAGTTTCTGTTCGCCCTCTCGTTCACGCTCGGGCCAGAGCGACAGACGGTGCCGGTGGCGATCGCGCTCTTCCGCGGACAGTATCAGGTGCCTTGGGGGGAGATTCTCGCCGCCGCCGTTGTTGCGACTGCGCCGGTGGCGGCGATGGTTTTGATATTCCAGCGGCGGATCGTGCAAGGATTGACGGCGGGGGCGGTCAAGGGATGA
>JADGQV010000074.1 GCA_017881465.1 Gemmatimonadaceae bacterium | reverse complement strand
GCCGCCGCACTCTGCCTCGTAAACTCCGCGTCCATGATCGGCTGCGTAGCGTTCTTCGTCACGAAAAAGAGCACGGCGCCGACGATCACCAGGAAGAGCAAAGCCATCCCGAACTTTCCTTCACTCCTCCGCGCGAAAACAGAGGAAGGCGCGTAAAAGATGTCCACAAAATCTTCCCACAGTCCCGCCTTCGCGGGCGAGGGATCTACTTCCTTCGCTGCATCGGCATTACTGCCCATTGACCTATCCTCTCGATAGAAGACATTGAACCGACAACAGTAGTACTAATTCCTCCTCGCCACCACCGGGACGTAGTTAACCTGAACACTATCAACTTGAAAACTGTGATCTCGCATCTCGTTCTCTTGCAGTTTTCAAAGCCTTCCGCGTTCTACGATGCAGGAGGCTTGTACCTCTCGACATCCGTGATCAACCGTACCCCCGCCCGGTAAGTGAAGTACGAGTACGCCCACTCGATGAACACCACGAGCCTGTTGCGGAATCCGACGAGATACATGATATGAACGAACAACCCAGAAACCACGTCAGTCGCCCCGTGAACTTCACTCGGCCGAAATCGGCGATCGCGCAATGCCGCCGAATCTCCCACCGATGTGATTACGACGCGCAGCCGCGCGGGCTGAGCCGGCTGGTCAGGCAAGTCTCTCCTCGAACGATCTGGCGGCGAGCGTCATCAGAAGCACCAGAAATATCAGCAGAACACTGTACGCGGCCGCGGTGCCAAAGGCCAGAGCGCGCAGCTGCGCGAGAATCTCCATCGAGATCGGCCGATTGGAATGCGTGTAGAGGACCACGCTCGCTACGAACTCTCCGACCGCCGTGACCGCCGCGAGCAATCCACCCGCCACCAGTCCGGGTCGCGCGGCGGGTAGAATCACACGCCGCATCGTCATCATCCATGAAGCGCCGAGCCCGCGCGCGGCGTCCTCGAGCGATGCATCCATCTGCCGGAGGGAGGATTCCACGGCTGAAGCGACGAGCGGAATGTCACGGATGAAATAGGCGAGCGGCAATATCCAGAACGTCCCCACCAGCAGAACTCGACCGGTCAACAGATCATTCCGGTTGAAAGTCGCGGCAAGACCGAGCGCGATCGCGGTCGCAGGAATCGCCCACGGAAGCGCGACGAGAAGCTCGAGCAGCCCTCGCCCTCCGAACTTGCGGAGCACGATCAGATATCCAGCGATGAAGCAGACGACGAGATTCGCCGCCGTCGCGATCAGTGCCATTGAAACACTATTAGTAATTGGCTTCCACAGCTCACTCTCGGAAAAGAGCCGCCGGTAGTTCTCGAACGTGTATTCGGGCGGCAGCACCTGCGTGGTCCAGGCCCCGTCCCGCGCAAAGGAGACGAGAATGACCATCAGGTGTGGAAGCACCAGCGCCACCACTATCACCGCCGACGCGACAGTGATCAAAATCTGAATGCGCCGGGAGCGAATCGTCCGACGTGTGCGCCCACCCTTGCTGGCGAGTGTGTACTTCCGCTTGCTGTCGAGCCACCGGAACAACACCAGCCCCGCGACTGCGCTCAACGCGAGAACCGTCGTCTCGACGTACGCGAGGCCCATCGCTCCATTGATTTTGGAGGCGAGGATCTGCGTCGAGAGAACTCGCAGCCCGCCGCCGAAGACGTAAGGCGCCGAGAACGACCCCAGGGCATTCATGAAGACAAGGAGCGCCGATCCGGCGACCGCCGGCATCAATAGTGGCAGTGTCACCCGCCGCAGTCTCTGCCATGTGTTCGCGCCAAGACCCGACGCGGCTTCGTCGAGCGTTGCATCGAAACGCTCGAGTCCGGCGGAGACGAACAGAAAAACGTAGACGTACATCGTGTACGCGTGGACGAACACGATCGCGCCCACTCCCTTGAGGCGCCATGGAGCTTCCGCCATTCCGAGCGCGCGCTGCACCACGCGCGTGACGAGTCCGCTCTCGCCGTACAGAAAGAGAAAAGCGATTACTCCAACCAGTGGCGGCAGCGCGGCGGGAAGGGTCGCCACCGCGCGAAGGAGCCGCCGGCCGGGAAACTCGAATCGTCCGAGCAGAAATGCGAGCGGAACTCCGATCGCGAGCGAGGCAAAGACCGAGGCGACCGAAATGACGAGGCTGGTCCACAGCGCCTCCCGGTCCGCGGGGCTGGCGGCAAACTCGCGCCAGTGGCCAAGACCGTTCTCGAAGCTTCCCGCGATGACCGCTACGTTCGGGTACACCACCGTCCAGAGCAGGAGCGCCATCACCGGCAGCGCGATGAGCCAGCTCTGTCGGCCTGATGACGCTTTCACGCCGGTACCAGTGGAAAGGGACCCTTGAGCGGCGAGATGGAGACGTTGTCGTCTTCGTGCGCCTCTCCCGCTTGTGACTCCACATCGACACTTATGCCGTCGGCGAGCTGGACGTGGTACACGATCACGCCGCCCGCGAATCGCCGGTTGGCAATGCGTCCGCGCCAGGCAAGAACTCCGGCGCTTCTCGACAGCTCCAGCGCATCCGGGCGCAGCACGACGTAAGCAGTCTCGAGGTGCGAAGGCGCTCCCTTCGCTCGGGTGACATTGAGATCGCGCGCGACACCACCGATTGTCACCGTCGCCGTGTTCCCCTTATCGATAGCGGGCACGATGCTCCCCCGCCCGATGAACGCCGCCACTTCGCGCGAGACCGGAGCGTTGTATAGCTCCTCCGGCGTACCGACCTGAAGAAGCTTGCCCATTTTCAGAAGCGCGATGCGGTCCGCAACCGCGAACGCATCTTCCTGATCGTGCGTGACGAAGAGCGCCGGCACTCCGACCCTCCGCAGCATCGCGCGCAGGTCGTCCCGCATTGCATGACGCAACGTGGGATCGAGATTGGAGAGCGGCTCGTCGAGCAGCAGCGCGCGGGGCTCGATCACCAGCGCACGCGCGAGCGCGACGCGTTGCTGCTCGCCGCCGGAAAGAGATTGAATCGCTCGGCTCCCTGCGCCCTCAAGCCCGACGTTCGCGAGAGAGGCCCGTGCCTTCTTCAGTCTCTCCGCCTTGCTCACACCGCGCGCCTCGAGGCCGAACGCGACGTTGTCCTCCACCGGCATGTGCGGAAAGAGTGCGTAGTGCTGAAACACCATTCCGAAGCCGCGGCGCTCAGGCGCGACTTTCGTGATGTCCTTTCCGCCGAGCGTGACGGTTCCGGCGTCTGGGATCTCGTAACCGGCTGCCATGCGGAGAGTCGTCGTCTTGCCCGAGCCCGAGGCTCCCACCAGCGCCAGCAGCTCGCCCGGACCAACCTCGAACGAAACGTTGTCGACCGCCGTGAACTCGCCGAAGCGGCGCGTCACTCCATTGAGGGCGAGAGGTCCCCGCCTACTCTTGTCGTCCCTGCTTTCACTTCGCGCCAACCCGTCCGGCGCGGCGGTCATTGTCTCTGTCCGCGGTTCCTGATGTTCGCGTCCCAGTACTTCATCCACTCGTCGAGGTGCGCGGCCATCACTTCGCGATCGACCGGCATCGGCTTGATCTTCGCCATCGCATCGCGGATCCATGCGGGAAGCTTGGACACCGGAATGTCCTTTCGCGCGGGAATGCGAAGAAACGAATCGGCGGCGGCGATCATCGCCTCGGGAGTCGTCACGTACTCGTAGTACTCCGCGGCCTCCTTCGGATGCTTGGTGCCGCGGACGATCGCGATTCCATCCACCAGCAGCGGAGTACCACTAGTGGGAATGACGTACTTGATGGGAATGCGAGTGCGCTGCTCGAGTGTAGCGAAGTCGGGCATGTCCCACATCGTGACGACACCCTCCTGCCGCCCGAGCTTCTGATAGAGAATCGTCGGATTCAGAACGTAGTCTCTCGTGTTCGCGTCCAGCTTTCGGAGCCATTCATAGCCTGCATCGGGCTTGCCCGTTTGCGCAATCGATCGCGCCATGATCGCGCCGAAGATCGCCCGCATCGTACCCGATGCGATCGGATCGCGAATCAGGATCTTCCCCTTCCACTTCGGATCGAGAAGATCGTCCCAGTCCTTCGGCGCGTCGGCGTCCTTCACCGCGTCGCGGTTGTACCCGATTACCTCGGGGGTGAGATACGTCCCGTACCAGTTGTCGCGGGCTTCGCGGGCATCGGCGTCGATGGCCGCCGCCCACGTCGGCTTGTAGGGCTGAAGCAGATCTTCCTTCGTCGCCCGATCGAACGCTTCCGCCGGCGCACCGAACCAGACGTCAGCCTGCGGATTCGGTTTCTCGGCCCGCACGCGCTCGAGAACTTCCTGCGAGCCCATATCCACCCATTGGACATCGATGTCGGGATGAACTTTCTCGAACCCTTTTTCCAGGTACTCGAGCATCTCCTTCCCGTGCGGGGAATAGACGATCAGAACTTTGCGATTGTCCGAGCTGCAGGCGGACAGCGCGAGCGCTCCTATCGTGGCAAGCCACGCCGCGGCCTTCATTTAATGGTGTTGCCGCCGAGGAGGTTGGCGAAGATGCGCGCGCCGCCGGGGACTCCAGCGGGAAGCTGGCGGAAGAGCGCGAGCGAGACGTAGATGTAAGTCCCACGTCCGTACGGCGCCGCGAGAATGGCGGCACGATTGGGTTGCTCGCCCGGATCGTTCATCGCCAGCATGGTGTGCCAATGCGAATCGAATGTCGAGGGCATGTACGTCGCGCGCTCCTGAACCCAGCCCTTGAAATCGTCCTGGGTGATCTTGTTCGGGGCGTTGAGCAGCGGTGACTGTGGATCAGTGAAGGTCACAGGCGCATTCTCGTCGGTGACGCGCTCCGCCCGCTGGCTGAGCGTGATCGGATAGGGCATGATCCCTGGCCGCTGCATCTCGCCTTGTCCATACTGCACGACGAGCCGGCCGCCGTTGCGGACGTAGGACAACAAGTAGTCGTTGTTGTCCTGCAGACTCCCGCTCGACTGATACGCGCGCGGCCCGACGACGATTGCGGTGAACCGACTGAGATCAGTCTGCGGAAGATCGTCCGCATCAACTATCGTGAGCAGAACGCCGAGCTGCTGGAGCACCGGCGCGATATTGTCGCCGACTCCGGGTACGTAAGCGACGTTGAGCCGCGCGGGCAGCGCAACGTCGACCGCGTTAACGCTGATTGTAGACGGACGATACATCCGTTGCGGATTGATGTGCGGATACTCTATGGGGACATACCCGGTTTGGTACGACTTGCCCTTCGCTGAAGCGGTCGCCGTGATCTGGTGCGTTCCGCGGGGAAGAGCTCCTCTCACTTTGAACGTAAGCGTCCGCGTAGCGCCCGGCGCCATGACGATCGTGCGAGCCAGTGAATCGGCGGAGAGTCCCCGCGGCAGCGAGAGCGTCACGGTCACGGGCGAAGAGTCGCTCAGCGCGGAGCGCAGCGTCGCTTTGACCAGTTGGTTGGACGCAACGTTCGCCCGAACCATCTCGATCGCCTGGTCGAGGGTGACCGAGATTCCCGGCGCGACAATCAGTGAACGCTGCACATCCCCGCGAACGCGATCCACGTAGTGATAGACGATCGGAGTTGCTACCTCGACGACAGAGCCCCCTTCGGGTCGCACGGACAAGTGTGCCCAACCCTGCCGCTCCCGTTCGTCTTCCGAGATACCCGTTATTCGTGGAGTGAACAGGTCGCCGTTGCGCGGCTGTGAGAGCCACCACGGCTGCGTTATCTCGCTGCCGTGATACCACTCCGTCCACCTGAACGCGGAATCCGGAAGAACGATCCGCGCATCGACGACATCGCCGGATTTCGCTCCGGTAACTCGGATCGGGACGCGCCCACGGTTGTAGATAACCATCGCGAGCTTCGCCGAATCCCCAAGCGCCAGCGTTTGCCGGTCGGCGATTGCTTCCAGCGCGATCGGCGCCGGCAGTTCCGGCCGCGTCACGCGTCCCTCCTGCACCAGGAGACGCGTCGTGTCCAAGCCGGCGAAGATTGATTTCTCTTCCTTCGCCGGCGGCGCGGGTACGCGAGAATCCTCTCGCGTGAGATAATCCCAGACTACGCCCTTTCTGCGCAGTGTCCCCTCACCCTGCGACTTGTGCTGCGAGCGGCTGTCCGCGGCGATTTCCTGATAGGACAGGCCGAGATATGGATCGTACTCCCCGACATTGATCGAGATCGTCCGATCCTGCGGCGAGAATCTCGCGAGCCTGTAAAACTTGAGCGGTGTCCACGGCGCGCCAAACGTCTTCACCGGAAAGCGCGCAGTATCCGCCGCCATGTCGTACGCCTGCCGCGCCACGATCGCCGAGATCTGGTGCTGTCCGTGCCCATCGCGGGGCGTCCCCGAAAACGTCGTGATCACGATGTACGGCTTGTACGCGCGCATCACCGTCATCACATCATTGAGCAGCGAATCCTGCGGCCAGTGCTTCCGAGTCTCGTCCGCTGTCTTCGAGAAACCAAAGTCATATCCGCGCGCGAAGTACTGATGCGCTCCATCGATCCGTCTCGCCGCCAGCAGCTCCTCCGTGCGAATCACGCCGAGCGCTTCCCCGAGCTCGTTGCCGATCAGATTCTGACCGCCGTCGCCGCGCGTCAACGAGAGATACGCGGTCTCGACCCGACGCCCCCGAGCGAGCCACGCGATCAGATTGGTGTCTTCGTCATCCGGATGAGCACCAATCCATAGCACGCGCATCCTCTCCGGCGCGTTCTGCATCCGGATGCTCGCGGCTGACGGAAGCATCCCCTGGGCGGTACCGCGATGCGGCATCAGAACGGCCGCGCCGAGCACGACGAGTGTTACTGCTCTCTTCATTGTTACGGGAAGATCGATGCTCAGGTTTTAAGCGCCATGCCGCGGCGCTTCGCTCCCGCCGGCTGCTGCATCGGCGCGTTCACCTCGGCGATGATGCGCGCCTGCTCCGTCTTGTGCACCTCGGCGTAGCCTTCCGCCGGGCTCGAGCGGTCAAGACGACCGATGTAGCGCGTCAGCAGCGCGTTGCCGGTCGACATCCGGAGGCGCGGCGCCACATACGACCACGCACCCTGATTCTTCGGCTCCTCCTGCGCCCACACGACTTCTTCGATCGCCGGATAGAGATCCACGATCTGCGCGATCTGGTTGCCGGGCCACGGATAGAGCTCCTCGACTCTGACGAGCGCCACCTGCGGAGCACGTTTCGGCGCGAGATCGTAGTAGATCTTGCCCGTGCAGAAGACGAGTCGCGTGACTGCCTGGCGATTCTCGGATGCGACCGGATCGTCAATTACCGGCCGGAAGCTTCCGCTCGCGAGATCGCTGAGGTGCGATGCGGCTTCCGGCAGACGCAGCAGGCTCTTCGGCTGCATCAGAATCAGGGGACGCCGCTCGTACAGCTGCGCCTGTCGCCGCAGAATGTGAAAGTACTGCGCCGGCGTCGACGGATAGGCCACACGCTGGTTGCCCTCCGCGCACAGCTGCAGGAATCTCTCCAGACGCGCGCTCGAGTGCTCCGGCCCCTGCCCCTCGTAGCCGTGAGGAAGCAGCAGCACGATCCCGGAGTCCTGTCCCCACTTCGCGCGATCGGCCGCGATGAACTGATCGATGATCGGCTGTGCGACGTTCACGAAATCACCGTACTGAGCTTCCCACAGTACCAGAGTATCCTCGGACGCCGTGCTGTACCCGTACTCGAAACCGAGCACCGCCATCTCCGAGAGCGGACTGTTGTAGATCTCGATCCTGCCGTGGGACCCCCCACCAGCGATGTGCTCGAGAGGAACGTAGATCTCTCCCGACTCCGAGTCGTGAAGAACCGCCTGCCTATGTGAAAACGTCGCGCGCTCGGAGTCCTGCCCCGTGAGCCGCACCGATTTGCCCTCGGTGAGCAGTGACGCAAAGGCCAGCGTCTCCGCGTGCCCCCAGTCGATTCCACCCGCGTCCCCCATCGCCTCCGCGCGACGGGCCAGAGTCTTGGCCAACCGTGGATTCACCTTGAGTGTCGGCGGCCATTTGAGAAGCCGGTCGTTCAGCTCCCGCAAAAGATCCTCGCTGACGGCGGTGTCACCGCTTCCCGCGCCCGACTGATCCGCCTCCGCTGCCTTGGCGGGATTGTACTCGGGAGAATGGATCTCGCCGGCCTTCATCGCCGTCAGAATTCGGTCGAAGTTCGCGGCCGCGTCGGCGTCGATCTGCTTCACCTGTTCTTCTGTGACAACTCCTTCGGCGACCAGCCGGCTCCCCCAGACTTCGCGCGGAGAAGGGTGAGACCTGATTTTCTTGTACAGGATCGGCTGAGTGAACGCCGGCTCGTCCGTCTCGTTGTGTCCGTGACGTCGGTACCCCACGACATCGATCAGGAAGTCCTTGCCGAATTTTGCCCGGTATTCGATCGCCAGCCGCACGATGTGCACGCAAGACTCCGCGTCATCGGCGTTGACGTGAACGATCGGAACCTCGAACCCCTTGGCGAGATCGCTGGCGTAGCGCGTGGATCTCGCGTCGATGGGATCGGTCGTGAACCCGACCTGATTGTTGACGATGATGTGGAGCGTTCCGCCCGTCCGAAACGCCGTGAGTCCCGAGAGATTGAGTGTCTCGGCCACAACTCCCTCGCCGGGAAATGCTGCGTCGCCGTGAACACAGATAGGCAGCACCGCGGCCTCGTCGCGCTCACCATTTCCGGCGATCACCTGCCGCGCTCTGGCAACTCCCTCGAGCACCGGATTCACGATTTCGAGATGGCTCGGATTCGGAATCAGCACGATCTCGACTTCATCGCCGCTCGCGACCTTCCTCTTTCCGTTCGCGCCGAGATGGTACTTCACGTCGCCGGTCTCGCTCACGGCGTTGGTCGTGGCGTGCTTTCCCTCGAACTCCTCGAAGATCGTCGCGTACGGCTTGCTGAGCGTGTGCGCCAGAACGTTGATGCGCCCGCGGTGCGCCATTGCCAGATTGATTTCACGGGTGCCGTGGGCGGCTGCTGACTCGATCGCGACATCGAGCATTGGAACCAGGATGTCGCTGCCCTCAATCGAGAAGCGCTTGTAGCCCTGATAGGCGCGGCCGAGGAAGCGCTCCAGCCCATCCACTTCTGTCAGCCGCTGGAGCACCGCTTTCTTCTCTTCCTCGCTGAGCGGCGCGTGCAGGCGTCCGCTTTCGATCTGCTCTCGCAGCCACTCGCGCTCCTCGATTCCGCCGACGTGCGATATCTCGAATCCGATTTTCGACGAGTAGAGCTCGCGCAGGCGCGCAACTACATCCGCAGCGCTGCCGCCCGACGCGCCGAGCGCGATTCCCGGAATACTGGCGAGGTGCTCCTCGCTCAACCCGTGAAATTCAGGCGTGAGCTCCGGGGTTCCTCCGGGCGGTGTGCCCAGAGGGTCGAGCGGCACGGCCATATGACCGTAGCTGCGAATGGCATCGACGAGCTCGGCCGCGGCGGCGATTTCGCGAAGAAAAGCGGGATCGAGTTGTCCCGTTGAAGGAGGCTGTCCCGGAGCAGGCGATGGCGCCGCCCCGCTCAGGCTCTCGGCAAATCGGAAGAACTGGCGCCATGACTCGTCCACCGACGTGGAATCGCGTCGGTAGGCTTCGTAGGCCTCGCTTATGTATCCGTCGTTGAAGACGCCCGTGATGGGGTCGGAACTCATGCTTCTAAATTTAACTGCGCTCTACTTCCTTGGCGCACTGGCGCCCGAGCCGAGTCTGTACTTCAGCCGCGCCACGGCGGCGTGCAGGATCCTGAGCGCGGGCGCACGCTCGAGGGTCGGCAGATGGAGGAAGCCGGCGATGCCGTTCATTCCGACGGCATTGGTCGTCGCGATGCCCATCTGCGCGAAGAAGCGTTGGACGTCCGGTTGCTGTTCAAAAAAAAAGCGCCCCGCACGATGCTTTCGTGCGGAGCGCCAAAATCAGAGGAGCCAAACGAGCAGGCTACTTCTTGGTTTTGTCGACGTTGTTGCCAATTACGCCACCGAGAATCGCTCCGGCCGCGCCGCCGATGATCGCGCCCTTCACCTTGTTCTGGCTGGTGACCGCGCCAATCACTGCACCAGCGCCTGCGCCGATCGCGGCATCACGCGTGGTGTGCTTGACTACCACCGGTGCCGGCGCGGGAGCGCTGTATACCGGAGCCGAGGAGTACGTGCCCGACGAACGACGCGTGGTGGTCGTCCTGCGAACCGTGGTCCGCGGAGCTGTCGTCGTGCTTCTCAGCGAGTTCGACGCCGGTGCTGTTGCGACCCCCGCGCGCTCCGCCGCGGTGATGCTGTCGAGCGGCGTGTATGGTCGCGCCTGCGAGGCCGTGGAAAGATCGGAATTCAAAGCATCATCGACCTTCTTGTCGCCCCCACATGCGAAAGCGAAGAGCGCGGCAGGTAGGATTAGTATCTTTTTGAACATTTTAAAGCCTCCAGTAATGACCCCCGCTCAACGCGACGGTACTACCAAGAGGGGCAGGGAGCGTGCCAATATGGAAGTTTGGTTAGGCCACTGTAGCGGCGGATAACACAGCCGTCGGCGCCAATTCGTCCTCTATGGAGGGCGGCAGAATGAGACGGAAAGTACTGCCCTCGCCCGGCACCGAACAGACGGTCAAAGTCCCATCCAGCAGCTGGGCCAGCCGCCTCGAAATCGGGAGCCCCAGGCCGGTCCCCGGCTGCTTCGATTCGGAGACCTGCACGAACTCCTCGAAGATGCGCGCGATGTCGTCCTGCGCTATTCCCACCCCCTGATCGATCACCTCTATCAGCGCGCTTTTGTCCTCGTTCTGCTTGCACGAGACCCTAATGGGATTCCCTTCGCCGAACTTGATCGCGTTGGAGAGCAGGTTAAGAAGAATCTGCCGGACCCGGCGCGGATCGCTCACGATGTTGAAGCGCTCTCCCTCCGTGTCCAGGCTCAGCGTCGAGCCATATTCGTCCGCCAACGGTCTCACCGTGACGAACAGATCCTCGATCAGCGACGGGAACATCACCGGCTGCAGCGAGAGCTCGATCTTTCCCGCTTCGATCTTGGAGAGATCGAGAACGTCGTTCACCAGCTCGAGAAGATGCCGCGCCGCTTTGAGCGATCGCTGCAGGCCTTCCTTTTGCTTGACGTTGAGGGGGCCATAAATGTTGTCGAGCATGATGGTGCTGTAGCCGATCACAGCGTTGATCGGTGTCCGCAGCTCGTGGCTCATCGAAGCGTAGAAGCGGTTGCGCGCGCCCATCGCCTGTTCCAGAGCGACCTGACGCCGGTGCAGCTCCTCGTTCATCTGCGACAGCTTGGCCGCCGAGCGCGCCTCCGCTTCCAGCAGCGAAGTGCGGTGCTCCAGGTCCAGCTCGCGCTTCTGTGATTCACGAAGCAGGTCGCCCTGGCGCTGCAGCTCTCGCTGCTTGACGGACAGGTCCACGAACACCGCGACCTTTGATCTCAGCACGTCGGGGTTGAACGGCTTGAAGACGTAGTCGACGGCGCCCATCGAGTAGCCCTTGAAGACGTACGCATCCTCCTTGTTGATCGCGCTGAGGAAGATGATCGGGATCGTGCGCGATCTCTCTCGCGACTTGATGATCTCGGCTACCTCGAAGCCGTTCATGCCGGGCATCTGCACGTCGAGAAGCATCACCGCGAAGTCGAGCGCCAGCACCTGTCTCAGCGCCTCGGGGCCGGAGCCGGCGCGAATCAGTACCTGCCCGAGCGGCTCCAGAATCGCCTCGAGCGCGAGCAGATT
>JADGQV010000172.1 GCA_017881465.1 Gemmatimonadaceae bacterium | reverse complement strand
GCCGCGAACCGCTTGAGCCGCGTGACCGTGGTGTCGAACCTGAGCTCGCTCGAAAAGTAAAACGCGGGATCAAGCAGCGTGCTGTTGGCCGGGATTACGCCCTCCGCGATCGCGATGCGGTGCAGCGTCGTCCCCGGGTAGATGCGGAGCCCCACCGTCAGATAGACCGCGTCGCCCCTCTTCAGCCGCCACTTCGCGAAGGCGAGAGTCTCCTCCAGGGTCGAGGACGTCTCTCCTGGTCCGCCAACAAGAAAAATCCAGAGCGTCTTGATACCATGCTTCTCGACCCGCTCGGCGACCTCTCGCACCTTGGCTGCGTTGAAGCCCTTCTCGAGTTTTTCGAGAACAGGATCGCTGGCGCTCTCGGCGGTTATCCCAAGCGAGCGAAAGCCGGCGACCTTCATCGCGGCCAGCAGCTCGGATGACGCGGTGGCAGGAGTGAAGTTGGTTGTGTCGAGCTGAACGCCCAGCTTCCGGCGGGTGATCGCTTCGCAGACCTGCAGCGCATGGCCCGGCGGAGAATTGAAGGTGGAATCGACGAAATCGAAGTGGCGGACACCGGCTTTCACTTTCAGCTCTTCGATCTCGTCGGCGACGAGCTCCGGATCACGCGTGCGGTATCCCCAGCCCTCGACATTCCGGTAAGTGCAATAGACGCACTTGTACACGCAGCCGCGCTTTGTCTGGATCGGAATGGTCGCGCCGTGGCGCTGGTAGCGCGCGAGATCTATCCAGCGATGGAGCGCGGGCTGAGGAAGTGAATCGAGATCGGCGTCTTCGCCCGGAGGAGTGAACACGACCGTTCCGTTCCGGTCGCGGACGAGCCCGGGAAGATTCTCGATCGGCGCGCCGGAGCATAGAGCATCGACCAGCGCAACGCTTGCCCTCTCGCCGTCGCCGGCGACGGCATAATCGACGGCGAGATCTCGAAACAGCGCTTCAGGCGCTACTCCAAATGCGGCGCCGCCCGCGATGACTTTCGCTGCGGGCGCGGCCTCACGGAGCGCGCGCAGGACGTCGCGCGCTTCCGGAGTGTAATGCCGAAGAGCGATCGCATCGCTGTTGTCGATGTTGCGAACGGAGACGCCGATGATGTCCGGCCGGAAGGCGCGAGCCGCAGCGCTCGCGCTCGCGACCGGGGCCTTCGCGAAGCAGAGGTCGAGGAATCGCACCCGATGCCCGGCGGCGTCGAGCGCGGAGGCGACACACGCCATTCCGTTGGGCACGACGGGGTACGGCTGCCGCTCGCGATTGGTGCTCACGAGCAGCACCCGCGCTCCGTCGTCGGTAGCCATTCCAGCATTCGATTTCATGAATCCACCGCGCGAGTACTCGCGCTGCTCAAGAGAGAAGTAAAGCTATAAGCGCGCCCACGCCGGAGCAGACCGCATTGACCGCATCGTTGTCGAATCCCACGAGGCCGCTCGCATGCCTGGTCGGCGCGCCGCAACTGTGGACGAGCCGCTCCGTCGACATCGCGCACAGCTCGCACCAGCGCCGCGCCTGCACCGTGCCACCTAGCAGGGAGTCTGCCAGAGCGCCCGTCCCTCCACCGAGCGCAACGGCGGCGAACGGAACAGGCCACCTGGCCAGCGCCGCCGCGGCACCAATAAACAGCGCGCCGCCCACTCCCGCTGCTGTGCCGAGCGCCGAGATGCCGCCCGAAGTTCCGGGTGCGACTCTTCTACCCGAGATTATCGATATTGGATCGCCCTCCGCGAGGGTTCCGACTTCGGTTGCCCATGTGTCGGCGGCAGATGCGGCGAGCGCGCCTGCTCCAATCGCATACCAGATGGGTGATGGAGCGAGGAGAGATCCGAACGCCGCCATCGCGTACACGCCGCCGTTGGCGAGCACCTGACCGGCGTCTCGCTCGGCGCCTTTCTCCACGACTGGGGCCACCCGCTCGGCTTTTTTTCGCTCACCCAACCCCGACAGAGCGCTCGCCGAGGCGAACATCGTGAGGAGGAGCGCGCCCCAGCTCCATCCGGCGGTGAGCGAGATCGTTCCCACCACTGCGGCCGCGATCGCTCCGCCCGTCGAAAGCGTGCGCGCACGACGCGCCGCGAGCGCAAAAAATACCGAGAACACCGCGCCAATACCCGCGCGAGCCAGCACCTCAGTCAGCTGTGCGGACCCGGTACTTGATTTCCAGCCAGCGGCGACTTCACGGTCTCCTGCTTGAAGGCGATTCGAGCGACGGTTAGCTTGCGATCTCCGCCCATCAACTAAATGCCCGGCACTGTAAATCCCATAGTCCCGCTCAGTCTCCTCGAAGCAGTGCGCACTCTCGACATTCCGGAAGGCGACGATGTCGAGGTCGAATATGTGCAGGAGCATCGCAACAAGCGACTGGGATTGAGCGATACGGTGATCGCGCAGATCCGGCGCTACAAGGAGGCGTTGAAGCGCAATCAGCAGATCGCGATTGACGAGGCGAGCGGCATCGCCCGCCTGATCGGACGCAGGCCCGACGCTGAGGGGATCTTCACCCGCGCCGGAACGATCGTCGCCAATCGCATGTACCAGATGATCTCCGCCACCAGGCGACAGATCATCCACCTGCTGCCCGGACTTCTCGCGCGCCCGCTCGCGTTCCGCCAGGTGAAGAAGGCCGGAAACAAGTACCTCGGGGCTTCGGTGCGGCGAGTTGGCTCCTCGATTGTCGTCGGCATCAAGGAATCGGTCACGTTCGGCACGGCGCCGAAGGGGATCGGATGTCTCTACTACGAGTCGGCGCTGAGGGAAATGCTGAGGCTGCTCGTGAATGGCGGTGGGATGATCGATCACGTGCACTGCCGCGAGCGGGGCGAAGACATCTGCGAGTGGCGCGCGGAATGGCGCGCAGTGAAGAGCACTCAGTAGACGCTCGCGGTGCTGCAGCCTGAATCTCTGCCCGCGCTCCAGTCCGCGCTCGATCGAGCCGGGCTCGACGGCTGGCTCCTCTACGATTTCCATGGCCTGAATCCCGTGGCGGTGGGCATGCTCGAGCTACCTGGGATGACCACGCGCAGATTCTTCGTCTACATCCCGCGCCTGGGAGCACCGGTCGCGATCACGCACGCGATCGAGCAGGGTCCGTGGGCCGGATGGCCGGCAAAATGGCGCAAGGAGAAGTACAGCAGCTGGCGCCTGCTGGAATCCCTGCTCGGCGAGCTGGTCAAGGGAAAGCGGGTGGCAATGGAGTACTCGCCCGGTGACGCCGTTCCATACCTCGACCGCGTTCCGGCGGGAGTGCTCGAGATGGTTCGGAACGCCGGCGCGACGGTCGTTTCATCCGCCGATCTCGTCTCCAGCTTCTACGCGGTGTGGAGCAACGAGCAGCGCGCATCGCACGAGCGGGCGGCGCGCGCCGTGGCGACGATCGGGCAGGACGCGATTCGCCTGGCGGGAAGCCGCGCAAACAGCGCGTCCCCGCTGACAGAATATGCCCTCCAGAGCTGGATCAAGGAAAAATTCGCGGCCGGAGGGCTGGAGACCGACCACGGTCCCATCGTCGCGATCGGTCCGAACGCCGCGAATCCTCACTACGAGCCGACGGCCGAGAAATCGGCATCGATCAATCGCGGCGACATACTCCTGGTGGACCTGTGGGCGCGCGAAAAGGCCGGGGTCTTCGCCGATCAAACCTGGATGGGCTCACTCGGCCCGCCGAGCGAGCGCGACAAGGCCATTTGGCTGGCGGTGCGGGACGCGCGCGACGCGGCGATCTCGCTGCTCCAGCAAAGAATCGGCGCACACAAGCCGGTGCGCGGTGGCGAGGTCGATGACGCCGCCCGCGAAGTGATTACCAAGCGTGGCTACGGCGAATTCTTCATCCACCGTACCGGCCACTCGATCGACCCGCGTGACTTGCACGGCTCCGGTCCGCACATCGACAACCTGGAAACGCGCGAGGACCGCTCTCTCATTCCCGGGGTCGGGTTCTCGATCGAACCGGGAATTTATCTCGCCGAAGACGTCGGAATGCGCAGCGAGGTCAACGGCTTCATCGGCGTGGACGGGCTTCTCATCACGCCATCCGACTATCAGAAAGATCTGCTGATCGTCTAGCGGCCGATGAC
>JADGQV010000171.1 GCA_017881465.1 Gemmatimonadaceae bacterium | reverse complement strand
GACCGGCTCGATGATCTCGGGGGGCGGAAACTGGTGCGGTGAAGCGGGACCCTGCGGCACTGTCACCGTGACGGGCACGGTGAATGGGGACGCGGTACACCTCGATCTGACTTATACTGCACAACTCCCGATTACCCGGCCCGATGTCGACCCAGCATTTCGACGGACGATTGACGACGCCCAATGCGCTTGAGGGGTCAATCAGTATTGGGACACCTGGGACTACCCAGAACGTCAGCTACCATCGAGCGTGACCTATACGCTGGTCGGGGCGATCGGTTGCGATCGCCCCGACAAAACCCGCACCGGTTCTTAATCGGCTACATCGCGCCGATGTTGTACTTCGCTCCCAGGTAGATCGTCCGGCCGTAGTATTCCCGTTGGATCGCGTAATCGTGCTTCTGATTTCCGCTGAAGAATCCGAATACGGCGTTGTTGAGATTCAAACCCTGAAGCTGAATCTGTACGCGTGGATTGAAGTTGTAGATGATCGAGCCATCCAGCTGTGAGTGCGCATAGAAGTAGGTGTCGCCGGCGGGCGATGCACTCCCGTCTCCATAGCTGGTGATGTTCGCACCCTGGTACGCCCATCCCAATCGAGCCGAGACCGCGGAGTAGTCATAGGTGAGGGCCGCATTGGCCAGATTCGGCGATTGTCTCTGGAGCGGCGCGTACCGCTGCGTCGCTGGATCTACGAGCGCTCGTGACTCGACGTGGGTGAAGTTCGCGTCGAAACCGAGTCCCGCCCACGCGCCGGGCAGTGAGACGAGGCGCTGAACCCATTCGCCCTCGAATCCGAGCAGGTGTCCAGTTCCACCATTCTCGGGACGAGTGCCGAGCTGACCGACGAACGCCGCAATCGGTCCGGTGTAACGGAAAGTCTGGTTGAAGATGAAGTCGGTGAGCTGCTTGTAGAATACGCCACCGGAGATCACACCCACCGATGGGAAGAAATGCTCGACCAGCACGTCGTAGTTCCACGCGTGCTGCGGTTTCAGGTTGGGATTGCCGGCAGTCAGAGCCGACGGATCGGAGGGGCTCGCACCAAGAGTGCCGGACAGCGATGGTGCGAGCGATGAGTAATCGGGTCTCGCAATTCCACGCGTCACCGATAGCCGCGCATCGGTCCGCGAGCTGAGCGAATACCTCACCTGCGCGCTCGGAAATAGATCGGTGTAAGTCTGCGAGCCCGGCACAGTCTGAATCGACGCGATGTTCCCCGAAGCGTCGGTCGTCACCGCATGGCCGGTATAGTCCGCCTGCGTGTGCTCCGCGCGCAAGCCGAGATAGAGCTCGAGCGGACCAGCGGTCGCCCGGTTGCTCACGTATCCAGCGTAGATCCGTTCCGAGCCATTGAAGCTCGCGAGGGTGTTGCCGACAGTGTCGGTGCCGTTAGTAAAGTCTGCGGCGTGCGCGGTCTCGTACGCCCGAGCCAGCGCCTCGTTCGGCATCGGCCCGATGCTGAACGCGTTGGAAATATTCGAGTAATAGTTGGGATCCGAAAACCCGCTGAGCATCGGGGATAAAGCCACCGGGCTACCGGTGAACCAGAACCCTCCGCTCGCTGTGTGGCGCTTCCGCTCGTCGGTGGCCTTCGCCCCGAAGTTCAGAGTCGAACCCCAACCCTGATCGCCCTGGCGCCATACGTCGCCGAAATCGAGCGCGGCGCCGAGGTCGCGCCCCGTAGTCGCGCGATCGATGGTGAAGTAATGCGACAACTCGAAGTTCGTGGGATTTGCCGCGGCCGCTGCCATCGCCGGAGTTGCGTAGGAGAAAGTCGGCACCGTCGGATTCGACCCGTCGTAGGCGAAGGTGAGACCCTGTCCGCCCGGTCCGTCGTAGACGAACGGCTGGAACCTGTAATCGCGAAGGTGCGACGTCGTTCCCGAAGCATTGAGCGTCATCTTCGCCTCAACCGGACCGAGCATCGTGCGGCCGCCAAGATTTCCGCCATACAATTGCTCGACTGGAGTTCTTCTGAAAGCCATGCGCGTGACTTCCGCGCCGGTTCCGAATCCGCCCGAACCCACACCGGCCGAATCTCCGAACGCTCCGAAGGTTGACCCCGTCGCACCCATCACGACGTCGTTGTTATAGGTGGTGCCGTAGTCCTGAAAGAGGCTGTACAGCCCGCGCAGTGCGAGCGTCGATCCACCCGGAAACCGATAATCGGCATCACCGCCCAAGCCGAAGCGGTTGCGGCGATACTCGTAGTCGCGCTGACTCCACTCGATGGGAACAGCGCGCCCATTCGCATCGACTGTCCACGCCGGCTCGAGATCGTTGCTCGTGCGATTGTTGCGATCCGCGGAACCGCCGAGAAGGAGACCAAGCCTCTTCTCGGGACCGAAGCGGCCACCATAGGCGAAGCCGCCCTGAAACTGGTTTTTGTTAAGCAAAGTGATCGCGCCGTACTGGCCCGCCAGGTATCCGTGGGGCTCCCCTTCCGGAGTTTTCGTCACGAGGTTGACTGAGCCGCCAATCGCGTCGGCATCCATGTCGGCGGTGAGTGTCTTGCTCACCTCGATCGCGCCAAGCAAATCCGACGGGATATCATCGAGCTTCGGCACCCGGCTGCCGCGTTCCGTTCCCGGAACGTGCGCCCCGTCGATGGTGACGTTGGTGAGCCGCGGCTCGGTGCCCCGCACCTGCACAAACTTCCCTTCACCTTCATCGCGCTCGGTCGTGACACCCGGCATTCTTCCAGCTGCTTCCGCCGCGTTCGCATTCGGCAGCGCGCGGATGGCGTCGCCAGCGAGAACGTTCACGACGTTCGGTGCCGCCGCTCGCCGTTCTAGCGCCGATGCTTCCGACTCACCCAGCCGCTGCGCCGTGACGACGACGTTGCCGAGTAGCTCGGCCGACGGACGAAGTCGCGCGTCGTGCTGCACAGTCTGTCCGTCGCTCACGACAACGACCGCGGAATCGGGCGCGAAGCCAAGTTTCGTCACTCGCACAACGTAGGTCCCGGCCGGAACGCGGGGAACGCGATAAGTCCCGCTCGAATCCACGACTCCACCCAGCAACGTCCCGCTGACGTGAACGGCGGCGCCAGGCGCGGGCGCTCCGCTCGCGTCACTGACGGTACCGCGGATCGCGCCTTGCGCGAGGAGATGACACGGCACGCCGCATAGCGTGATTCCAAGGATGAGAAAAGCGAAGACTCTGGGAAATCGCGCGCTCATTGATTCAACTCCGAGTCGGGGTGAGGAGGGACGATTGGTGGGGACCGGCGTTTTCTCCGGCGCAATCACGCAGGGACGTTACGAATTCTTCCTTACAGCCGGATTACAAAGCCTTGCAAGCGCGATTCATCATTTCGTGACACTCACCCGATATCTTCACCACTCGCGTATCGTGGACACTTGAAATCAATGATCCTGACTGACACTCGGGCAGCAGAAGCGACGCTGATCGGGCGGACTCCGCCGCTCTGCGCGGCTACGCGTCCGGGAAATCCGCCTCCACAGTCGTCTTCTCCCAGGCGTCGAAGTCCTTCTTCAGCATCTCGAGCTTCCCGCGCGCTCCTTTGAGCGCCGCTTTTCCGAGCAGCAGCCTTAGCGGCGGATTGGGGGATTCCACGGCCGCGATGATTGCCGCCGCCGCGCGCACCGGATCACCCGGCTGTTTGCCGCTGTAGCCGCGAATATTCTCCAGATTCTGTCCCGCCGTCGCCGCGTAGTCGGCGATGCGGGCCTTGCTCTCATTCGCGGAACGACCGGCCCAGTCGGTGCGGAATCCGCTGGGCTCGACGATAGTGACCTTGATGCCGAGCGGCGCGACTTCGAGCGCGAGGGACTCGGAGAATCCTTCGACGGCGTACTTGGTCGCGTGGTAGTAGGCGAGCGTCGGGAAGCTTCTCAGCCCGCCGATCGATGAGATGTTGACGATGTGCCCGCTCCGCTGCTTGCGCATTGTCGGCAGCACCGCGCGGGTCATGCGAGACAGGCCGAAGAAGTTGATCTCGAACATCCGACGCACTTCTGCCTCATCGCTCTCCTCGACCGCGCCGAAGTAGCCGATGCCGGCATTGTTCACGAGGACGTCGATCCGGCCGAAGTGCTTC
>JADGQV010000170.1 GCA_017881465.1 Gemmatimonadaceae bacterium | reverse complement strand
AGGTACGGGGAATGTATCGCGGAACTCCGGCTGCTTGTTGAACTCCAACCGTCCCTGTTGCGATGAAAGATAGCGACCCGGTCCCTCGATTGCCGGCAATGTCACCGGAACGTCGCGTTCGGAGCTTTCAGTCTTGGTGCGATCGGCACCGGCATGATGTGGGTGTGGTTGTAACAGCTGACCGGCTACTTGCGCACACTGTCGGCCCGGACGTGCGGTCCCTCCGGCTGAATCATTCCGCGGGCGCGTAAGGCGGCCTGCGCCGAGTCCTGGAGCCGTTTGTTGCCCGTCGCTCCCGCAACCATGTAGATCCCGAAGTACGGCGCCGGGTCTTCGGGCGCCTGCTGAGCGGCGATGCGGTACTGCGCGAGCGCACCGGCGTATTTCTTCGCCCGATACAGCGCATTGCCGCTGTCGAGCACCACTCGAGCCTCGGCACTCATCGCGCCTGCGGATCCGCCAGTGAGTTCTCCCCCGCGCTGTGTGCTCAGCTCGGACAGCGGAGTTTTCGGCGCCGGCTCCTTGCCCTTATTGCACGCCAAGGCGGCCGCAACCGTCGCCGCGAGCGTTACTGCTCGGAATACGCGTCCCGAGCTTGTGCGCATCGTGTTTCTTCCGCGAAAGCCCGACGGATTCCCCGCCGAGAGGCCTGTCGGTTGGGTAACACTAGTCCGTATTTTCACGCATGTCCCCCTAGAGTTCTTGTTCCGGCGTCGCTTCGCCAGCGGAAACCAGCGAATAAAGATACACAGCAATCTGAGACGCTAACGAAACACGCTGGTGGAATTCACACGACATCGGCGATGGCGGCCGATGTATCAGATCACGTCTGGAAGCTCGAAGAATTGATCGCGCTGCTCGGAGTTTCTCAAAAGTGAGACTATACCGGTACAGGCGATTGACCCATTGCCACCCTAGTTGTGACCAGGCACGTTTAATCCCGGAACGCCGTGTTGGTTAGGGGCCCTTATCCGGGTCCGCCATCGCAATGGCCCAGTTATTTTGTCGCGGTGGCTTCCCCTCTAGCATCCATCAAAGCTCCTCTGTGACACTGGGATGTTGCCGCTTTTCACTGGGCGGATTGCCCTCTGCTGATCCGTGTTAAAACATGAACTATTGAGGGTTCCTTGATGAAGAACCAATTCGCGAAGATCTCGCGGAACCCCGTCAGCCTGGCGGGCGTGGTGGTCACCACCATCAGCGCGATCATCTTCCTGACGCTGTTCGCCATCGAGCTGGTGGGCTTCAGCGGCGGCCCCTACGTCGGGATCATGGTCTACGTGATCGTCCCCGCCTTCTTCGTGGGTGGCCTGCTCCTCATTCCTTTCGGGATCTGGCGCGCCCGGCGAAAGGCCAAGCTCGCGACGGAGGCCGGTGAAGCGCCGGCGCCCGAGGACTTCCCGGTCATCGATCTGAACAAGGTTGGGGTCCGCAAGACCGTCCTTTTTGTCGCGGCGCTCACAGTTGTCAACGTGGTCATCATCGCCACTGCTACCTATAAGGGCGTAGAAGTGATGGGATCCACGCAATTCTGCGGCACCGCCTGCCATAGCGTGATGACGCCGGAGTACACCAGTTACCAGCGTTCCCCGCACGCGCGCGTGAAGTGCGTGGAATGCCACATCGGATCGGGCGCGAGCTGGTTCGTGAAGTCGAAACTCTCCGGCTCCTGGCAGATAGCGTCGGTGCTGTTCAAGCTCTACGAACGGCCCATTCCGACCCCCATCCACAACCTGCGCCCGGCGCGGGAGACCTGCGAACAATGCCACTGGCCCGCCAAATTCGTGGGCGACCGACTGAAGATCATCACCAAGTTCGACGAGGACGAGACGAACACCGAGAAGAAAACTGCCCTCCTGCTCCACGTGGGCGGAACCATGGGGTCCACCTCCCGGGGCATTCATTGGCACGTCGACCCCGGCGTCCGCGTGAGCTTTGTGTCCGACGAGAAGCGCGAAAGCATCGGCGATGTGGAACTGACCCTGGCTGACGGCACCCACCGGGTCTACAAGGCGTCCACCGCCCCCGCAAAGCCGGTGAAAGGCACGCGGAACATGGAATGCGTCGATTGCCACAACCGGCCTTCGCACATCTACCGCCTGCCGGATGAGGAGGTCGACGACGCCCTCTTCGATGGCCGCATCGACCGTACACTGCCCTTCATCCGCCGAGAGGCTGTGAAGGCACTCAAGGCCACCTACGCCACCCGAGAAGAGGCCAGTGAGAAGATCCGCCAAGCTGTTCAGGGCTTCTACTCGGCCTCTTATCCCGACCTGGTGAAGACGAAGGCCCTGTCCATCGACACGGCGGTGAAGAGTGTGCAGGGCATCTACAATTCCAATGTCTGGCCCAGCATGAAGATCGCGTGGGGCGCCTACCCGAGCAACCTCGGACACACCGCGGCGACCGGCTGCTTCAGGTGCCACGACGACGAGCACAAGACTGTCGATGGCCGCACGATCCCCCAGGACTGCGCGCTCTGCCATTCCTTGCTGGCAGAAGATGAGGCCGACCCGAAGATCCTGAAGGAACTGATCCAGCACTGAACCGGGCCATCCTCGAGCACTACGCAGGCGGCGTGAAATCCATCCGCGCCGTCGATGATGCCACACGCGAGGAACTTCTCGACCACTTCGTACAGGGAGCCGCCATACGGGAATTCCTGACAGACGGCGCACGGAATTCCTGACAGACGGCGAATAACTGCGACCGTACTATAACTCGTGGCGCCGCTGTGTCACGGCGGCCGAAACTCTTCTCGGCGTGAGCTTGAATTCACGTTCATCACAAGATTGACAAGGGGAACAATTCATGAAGCGCACACTTTCTCTCCTCGCGCTGGCGGCGGGTGTGGTCTTCACGGCGACGATGGCCGGAGCACAGGCGGCCCACACGTATGTCGGCGCCAAAGCATGCGGCATGTGTCACAAGACCGAAAAGCAGGGCGGCCAGTTCGGCATCTGGGAAAAGACGAAGCACGCGCAAGCGTATGCGACGCTGACCACGCAGGCGGCGAATGACATCGCCAAGGCGAAAGGGATTACGACGCCCGCCGCTAATTCACCAGCGTGCCTCAAGTGCCACGCCATCGTCGGCGACGCCAAAGCCGACGTCAAGAACGGCGTGCAGTGCGAAATGTGCCACGGTCCGGGTTCGGATTACAAGAGCCTGACGGTGATGAAGGACAAAGACCGGGCGGTCGCGGCCGGGTTGAAGGTGTACAAGGACAATGCGGCGATCGAAAAGCAGTGCCGCACATGTCACAACGAAAAGAGCCCGACGGCGAAGGAGTTCAAATTCGCAGAGCGGTGGGCGAAGATCCGGCATCCCGTACCGAAGAAGCCGTAAAATCCCCCACTCAGTCGAGAGAACAGCCTGCCTATGAGGCAGCGCGTATTTGTTTCTGCATTGTTGCTTGGAGGTCTCTTTCAACTGAGTGCACCATCGGCTCTCGCACAGACGAGAGCCGATTGCCTCACCTGTCACAGCGACTCAACACTTTCCAAAGAAGGCCCCGGCAATAAGACCATCTCGCTTTTTGCCGATGAGTCGATCCTCAACAAGTCGATGCATGCGAAACTCGAGTGCGTTGCTTGTCATGTGGGGTTCAAACCGGACGACCTGCCGCACAAAGCCCAGATTGAGCCGGTCGCGTGCCAGCGTTGCCACGCCGAGATCGGGCAGCAATACCAGAAGAGTACGCACGGCCAGCTGGAGGCGAAGCACGACAACAACGCCCCGACCTGCACGCTATGCCACGGCACGCACGGAGTGCTCGGCAAACGCGATCCGAAGTCGGCGTCGTTCCCGACGCACGTCCCCACGCTGTGCGCACAGTGCCACCGCACCGGGCAAAAGGCCGCCCTTCGCTACACCGGCACCCAAACCAAGATCGTGGAGGGGTATACCGAGAGCATCCACGGCAAGGGACTCATCGAGAGCGGGCTCGTCGTCGCCGCCACGTGCACGAGCTGCCACACAGCGCACAGCGTGCTCCCGCGCGACAGCGCGCAGTCAAGCGTCAACCGCAACAATCTCCCCGCGACGTGCGGAGCTTGTCACGCCGGCATTGACGAGCAGTTCGAGCGCAGCGTGCATTCGGCGA
>JADGQV010000073.1 GCA_017881465.1 Gemmatimonadaceae bacterium | reverse complement strand
TTGGAGCAGGCGGCAATCGCGCAGAGGGCGAGTGCGGCAATGCGCGCGGAATAAGTGCGCGTGCTCATCGATTAGCTGGGTTCTGAAGTGGACGCGACACCGTTGAATCCGCGGAAAACGGGAATGGTGTGTCGCCGTGAACGCCTAGCACACCGGCGTCGCGGGCGAGTTGCGCGAGTGAAGTGTACCACTGCCAGCGCGATTGAACCTGCTGTGCTCTCGCGCTGGCGAGTGCGGTCTGAGCCGTCAGGAGATCGATGATGCTGCCGACCCCTTCGCGATATCGTCCGGCCGCGACCTGAGCCGATTGCTGAGCGCTGACCAGCAGGTCATCCGCCGTGACGACGCGCTGCTCCGCGGTTTGCAGCACATAATACGAAACGAAAACCTGCGTGATGACGTCTTGTCGCGTCTGGTCGGCGAGCGCCGAGACCGCGTCGGCCTGGGCCCGCGCCGCCGATACGTCGTACTGATGCGAGAAGCCGTTGAATATGGGAATCGACAGGCCAAGCGATATGGTGTAGGACGGGCCGGCGAACGCCTTTGGGGTGGAAAACGTGCGCGCCCCATTTCCGCCGAGCGCGAGAGAGGGAAACTCCGCGGCTCGCGCGACGCGAACCTGTGAAGAAGCAGAGGCCGCCTGTGCCCGGGCAGCCGCCAGGTCCGGACGATTGCGGAGTGCGTCGTTGATGACGCTGTCCACGCTCTGGGCAAGTGGCCTCACTGGAATGGCGCCCGCCAGCGGCTCGAGGTCAAAGGGGATATTTGCGGGAAGTCCGAGGGCGGAAGCGAGGGAGCCCCGCGCTGCCTGAAGGCTCCCCTGCGTTGTCTCGAGATTCAACTGCTCCTGCGACAACGCCGTACGCGCCTGCAGGACGTCCGCGATCGTCGCGAGACCGACTCTGTTCCGCTGCTGGGCAGCGTTGAGATTTGCCTGGGCTTCCGCGATTGCCGATTGCTCGGCGGCCAGCAGAGCCGAGGTAGCCATGTAGGTGAAGTAGGCAACCTGCGCCTGAAGCACCGTGTTTTGAATCGTCGCGTTGTGTGAGAGATTTGCCGCGAAGAGGCGCTGGCGCGCGCTCTCGATCGAGCCGGAGCGGCCGCCGAAATCGAGCAGCAGATAGTTGAGCGATATGGACGGCCCGTATTCGGTTCGCTCGCCCGCCGGCCGCGTCCCGGTCGCCGGTGATCGAATGCGCGACACCGTCCCCGCGCCATTTATCGTTGGGAAGTACTCGCCGCGCGCGGAGCCGAACAGGTCGGCGGCGGCGCGCGCCTGTGCCCACGAAGCGCGCGTCGCGGGATTGTTGAGCAGAGCGAGATCGACGACATCGACGAGCGTCAGCTGCCGTATCCGCTGTTGCAGGTCCGGCGGGACCGCGATTGCGATGACGGGGACCACCAGCGATTCCTGTTTCACGGCGCCCGGCGGCGGCGTCCATGGAACATTCGGGGAGGGAGAAGCGCCAGCAGCGCCGTTGACTCGGGGCGGACTTCCACACCCGGCAACGACCGACACCAGGACGAGTGAAATCGCTTGGAGAAATTTGATTGTTCGTGACATTACTGCCAATACGCCGTCCACACTCTTTGTGCTGATTAGTAATATAGGTTTTGTGGGGCGCCTTGTTGCACTACATTTGGCGGTTCGCATCGACCTCGGGAGCCAATGACAAAGTATAAGTTCGCGAAAGTTCCGCCGCGCGGCGAAGGGATCGTTTACAAGAATGGTGCGCTCAGCGTGCCCGACAACCCGATCATTCCATTCGTGGAAGGCGACGGTACCGGGCCCGACATCTGGCGCGCATCCGTTCGCGTGCTCGATGCGGCCGTCGAGCGAGCATATCAGGGCAAGCGAAAGGTCGCCTGGATGGAGGTATTCGCGGGCGAGAAATCCTTCAAGCAATTCCAGGACTGGCTGCCCAAAGAGACACTCGATGCGATGCGGGAGTACAGAGTCTCCATCAAGGGTCCGCTCACCACTCCGGTCGGGGGAGGAATCCGCTCGCTCAACGTGACGCTGCGCCAGGTGCTCGATCTCTACGCCTGCATTCGCCCGGTGCGCTACTTCGAGGGAGTCGGCGCTCCGGTGAAGGAGCCCCAGAAGGTGAATATCGTGATCTTCCGCGAGAACACCGAAGACGTGTACGCCGGAATCGAATGGAAGGCGGGCTCTCCCGAAGCGGAAAAGCTCGCGGCGTTCCTGCGCAAGGAGTTCAAGACCGAAATCCGCGAGAAGTCCGCGATTGGTATCAAGCCAATGTCCGAGTTCGGATCGAAGCGGCTCGTCGAGATGGCTATCAAGTACGCAATCGCCAAAGGCAAAGAGTCGGTGACGCTCGTGCACAAGGGCAACATCATGAAGTTCACCGAGGGAGCCTTCCGGGACTGGGGGTACGAAGTCGCCCGCGAGAAATTTCCCGAGGAGACGACGACCGAGGCAGAGCTGGCGAAGGGTGGACCCACCGCGCGAGCCGACGCAGTAGTGATGCGCGACCGCATTGCGGACTCGATGTTCCAGCAAATGCTGCTGCGTCCTTCGGAGTACTCGGTGATCGCGACGCCAAATCTCAACGGCGACTATCTCTCTGACGCCGCGGCGGCGCAGGTTGGCGGCCTTGGCATCGCGCCGGGCGGGAACGTGGGCGATGGCGTGGCCATATTCGAAGCGACTCACGGAACGGCTCCCAAGTACGCGAATCTCGACAAGATCAATCCGGGTAGCGTCATTCTGTCCGGCGCGATGATGTTCGAGTACATGGGCTGGAACGAAGCGACGGCTCTGATCATCAAGGGAGTGGAGAACGCGATCAAGTCGAAGCGCGTCACCTACGACCTGGCGCGCCAGATGCCCGGCGCGACCGAAATCTCGACTTCCGCTTTTGGCGATCAGGTGATCGCCGGAATGAAGAGCTAGCTGATGCTTGCCGTCAGCATCAACTCCGCGAATCCGGCCGAAATCGGAACCGCCCTACTTGTCGTCGCGCTCCCGGAAAACCCGAGCCTCTCGGGGATCGCTGCACTCGACACCGCCGCGCAGGGCGCGCTCACGCGCTCCATCGAGATGAAGGACTTCCGCGGATCGCGCGATGAGATGCTTCATCTCACCGGCGTGGCGAAGGGTCCGAGGCGCCTGCTCCTGATCGGCATGGGAGCGGTGGCCGATCGCCGAGCCGCTTTCGGACGCGCCGCTACTCTCGCCGCCCGCAACGCGAATCGGCTTGGCGTCGGCGAGATGGTCTGGTACTCCGGACAGATCACGCCCGAAGAAACCGAGTCGATCACCATCGGTCTCATTGCGGGCGCCTGGGAATACGCGGATCTGAAATCCGCGCTGCCGGAAGCAGAGCGCAAGAAGCCGCTCGAGAAGGCGACGATTCTGACGAGCAATACCGACGACAGCCGCAAAGGACTGGCGAGCGGGCAGGCGATTGGCTCCGGACATAGTCTGGCGCGACGGCTGGCGATGATGCCGGGCAACCTCTGCACGCCCGATTATCTCTCGCAAACGGCCGCCGACATCGCGAAGCGCTACAGCATGGGCATCACCGTGCTCGGACGCCGCGAGATGGAAGCCGAGAAGATGGGCTCGTTCCTCGCGGTCGCGCAGGGAACTCCGCAGGACCCCAAGCTCATCGTGCTGGAGTACAAGGGCGGCAAGCCGAACGCCAAGCCGGTGGTGCTCGTCGGAAAGGGTCTCTGCTTCGACAGCGGCGGAATCTCCATCAAGCCGGCGCAGGGGATGGAGTTCATGAAGTTCGACATGTGCGGCGGCGCGGGAGTGCTCGGTACCTTCGAAGCGCTCGGGCAGATGGAGCCCGCCCTCAACGTCGTCGGCATCATCGGCGCGACGACGAACATGCCGTCGGGCACGGCCATGAATCCCGGCGACGTCGTGAGGGCGCACAACGGGAAGTCGATCGAGATCATCAACACCGACGCGGAAGGACGGCTCGTTCTCGCCGACTGCCTTTCCTACGCGAAGCGCTTCGATCCTGACGTCGTGATCGACGCGGCGACGCTCACCGGCGCCTGCGTGATCGCGCTGGGCCATAGCGCGAGCGGTGTGTTCTCGACCGACGACGCGCTGATCGCCGAGATTCTCGCGGCGGGGAAGCGCGCGGGCGAGCCTGGTTGGCCGCTGCCGATGTGGGACGAGTACAAGGAGCTGATCAAGTCGGACGTTGCCGACGTGAAAAACTCGGGCGGACGGCCGGCAGGCGCGGTTACCGCGGCGATGTTTCTCAAGGAATTCGCGGAAGGGTTCCCATGGGCCCATCTCGACATCGCGGGCACCGCGTACTCCGAGACCGACCTGGTTACGATCCCCAAGGGACCGACCGGAGTGCCGACGGGTACCTTCATCGAGTTCATTCGCGGGAGAGTTCGCTGAACAGAGCCTCCGGGCCCATTCTCACCCCAGCCCGCCTCGGCCTCGTGGCCGGGGCGCTTTTGTACGTGGCTGCGTTTCCGGCCCGAGCACAGGTCGTTCCACCTCCCGCGAGCGAAGTCCCGATTCCCGTCAAGCCAAAAACCGACTCGGGTCCCGACAGCGCACGCGTCAAGCCCGATACGATCAAGCCTCCGATCGGCCGCTTTGCAGACCCGGCCCTCTACGAGATCGGGCCGCAGTATGAATGGAATCGCGCGCAGCTCTTTGCGACGGGCGCGCTTACAGTCGTCGATCTCCTCGATCGCATTCCCGGAGTGACGACGTTCAGATCGGGCTGGCTGGCCACTCCACAGACCGCCACTTACAACGCCGATTTCCAGCGGGTGAGAGTGTTCTACGACGGCATCGAGATTGACAACCTCGACAGTCGAACCGGCGGCGTTCTCGACCTGTCTACCGTGCAGCTGTGGTCGCTCGAGCACTTGAGCCTCGAGCGAAGCGCGGGCGAGGTGCGGATCTACATGCGCAGCTGGCGCGTCGAAAACACCGATCCATACACGCGCGTCGATATCGCGACAGGAAACGAGGATACCAACCTGTACCGCGGCTTCTACGGCAAGCGGTTCGACAACGGCGGCGTCCTCCAGTTCGCCGGTCAGCAGTTCGGAGTGGCGAGCCCACGCTTCGCGGGCAGTGGTGACGCCCTTTCGCTGATGAGCCGGGTGGGAATCGCGAGGAAAGGCTGGAGCCTGGATGGATTTGTCCTCCGCCACCATGCCACGCGTGACATGGAGCGAGCCGTGCTTGGGCGCCCGCCCGTGCTGTCGCTCGACGCCACTAACACCGATGCATACATCCGCGCGGCCGTGGGAGGCGTCGAAAGCGGAGCCTGGGCTCAGGTCACAGTCGCGTCGCTCGCGTTCAAGGGAACGACGGGGCCAGACAGAACGGTGTCGGCGACACCACAGTCCGATACGCTGGAGAGGCGGCTCTCGGAGACACAGTACAACCTGAGTGCCGGCTACACACTCGGCGCCGCGCGATTCGAGGTCGGGGATCGGCTGCGCGCGCTCGGCGGCTCGACGTACAACGGCGTCAGCGGACGACTCGATCTCGTGACGCCGATTGGCGTCGTGAACGGATTCGTCGAGCACGATGGCTTTCGCAAAACCACGAACGCCGACGCCGGGATTCGCGCTCAGCCGCTGCCATTCATCGCCATTTCCGGGTCCGTCGCGCGATCGATTCCCACTACCTCGGGCGTGTCCACGCAACCCACCACGACATCCGCGCGCGCGGAGGTCGGGCTCAGGCTGTTCGGGCCCTGGTTTTCCGCCGGATTTATCACCACCGACAGGAGTCCGGGATTGGCGCCGGTCGTCTACGACACGCTCCTTCTGGCAACCGGGCCCGGCCGAATCTCGGCGAGAACGGCTTCCATCCGGGGGCCGATTCGCGGAGGTTTCGGCATTGATGCCTGGGTAACCAAATGGGACACGACCGGAAGCTACCAGCCCCGCTACGAGAGCCGCTCCGAGATCAACTACTCGAACAACTTCGCCAAGCGCTTTCCAAGGAGCGACTTCGAGATCCGCGCGGCCGCAATCTACGAATACCGCGGACACACTACCTTCCCGCTTGCTGCCGGAGACGTGCAGACAGCCGTCGCGAAAACGTTCTCGGGCCTTCTCGAGATCAGGATCATGAGAGCAGTCCTGAGCTACCAGCAGCGCAACATTATGGGCTACCCATACAACGTGATTCCGGGATTCGAGATGCCACGGGTGCTCGCGATCTACGGTGTCAGATGGGATTTCTGGAATTGACAAACTCTTTGTCGCGCCATAGGATAGCCCACCTCACATGATATCCAGCATGACAGGATTTGGCGCGGCGGACGGCTCTGTGGGTGACGCACGCGCCAGCGTGGAGATCAGGACCGTCAACCACCGGTTCTTCAGCCCGAACCTCAAGCTCCCATCCGCCTTCTCCCGCTGGGAAGGAGAGATCCGCGAGATCCTGCGCCAGAAAATCGCGCGGGGTCACGTGACTCTCACCGCGCGCATCGATCGAGCCGCCGGCGCCGGCCCGGTCATCGACGAGGCCCGGCTGGCTCAGTACGCTGTGACTCTCAAGGAGCTGAAGAAAAAGCACGCGCTTGGTGGCGAAGTGGATCTCGCTACGGTGCTTCGCCTGCCCGACGTCGTGGCTTCACCCAGCGAGGAAGAAATGGATTCCGGCGCGGGAGAAGCTCTGGCGGCGATAGTCCACAAGGCCGTCGAAAACCTGATCTCGATGCGGCGCGCCGAAGGAGCTCAGCTCGCCGCTTTCCTCGTCGACCGCATTGCCGCCGTGGAGACGAGGCTGGCGAGAGTCGAGACGCGGGCCCCAATCCGCCTGAAGGAGCAGCACGAACGTGTCACGCGCACCGTCTCGGAGCTGATCGGCGCGGCGGGAGCAGACCCACAGCGAATCGCCCAGGAGATCGCGATTCTCGCCGACAAGCTGGACGTCGCGGAGGAGCTGGATCGATTCCGGTCGCACCTGGCGGCGTTCCGCGAAACAGCGCAATCGAAGACCGCGGACCCAGTCGGCAAGCGACTGGGTTTCATTCTCCAGGAGATGGTCCGCGAGGCGAACACCATCGGCAGCAAGGCGAGCGATGCTCAGATCCAGGAGGACGTGATCGCGATCAAGGAAGAGCTCGAGCGCATCCGCGAGCAGGTCGAGAACCTCGAGTAATGCCTTTCCCGATCATCCTGTCTTCGCCTTCCGGCGGAGGCAAGACGACCATAGCTCACAAGCTGCTGGCGATGAGAGCCGATGTCGGCTACTCGGTATCGTGCACGACGCGGCCTCCCAGGCAAGGAGAAATAGACGGCAGAGACTACCATTTCCTCTCGCTCGAGAAATTCAAGCGTGGTAACGCCGCCCGGGAGTTCGCCGAGTCGGCCGAGGTTCATGGCCATCTGTACGGAACTTTGCGGGCAGAGGTTGAGCGCGTGCTGTCTTCCGGCAGGCACGTCATCATGGACATCGACGTTCAGGGCGCAAAGCAGTTCGCGCGCGCGTTCCCCGATTCGGTCGTCATCTTCATTCTCCCGCCGTCGGCCGAGGTGCTGGTGGAGCGCCTCAAGGCCCGCGGCACGGAGGACCCCAAATCGCTGATTCGTCGATTCAAGAGTGCCAAAGCCGAGCTGAAGGCGATAGATTTGTATCCATACGTAATCGTTAACGACGAGATTGACTCCGCCGTGGCGGCAGTGTCGAGCATAATCGAGGCAGAAGGCTTGAAGCGATCCCGCAATGGGGCACTCGATGCGCGAATCGAAGAGCTGATGGACGGGATTCAGCGCGCCATCGATCACTACTCAGCGAGGAAGTAAATGCAGGTATTCATTCCGAACGAAGTCGCGAAGCACGCGACCAACAAGTATCTGGGAGTTCTGGTCGCGGCCAAGTATGCGCGCGTCCTCAATGAGTTCCCGCGCGACCGCTCGGCGTCCGGCGAGAAGAAGCTGACGACGCGTGCGCTCGAGGAGCTCACGGACGGTGAGGTCGAGTATCGCGTGGTCCCGCGCCACCGCACGGAGTAATTACCGCGCGTCCTTTTGCGGGCAGCCGCATCCTCCTCGGTATCACTGGGGGCATCGCCAGCTACAAGTCAGTGTGGCTGGCGCGTTTGCTTACACAAGCGGGAGCTGAGGTCGACGTCGTCATGACTCGCGGCGCCCGCGAGTTCATCGGCCCCATCACATTCGAAGCGGTCACCGGACGTCCGGTGCACACAGAGATCTTCGGACCGGGACACGCGCTCGATCATATCCGCCTCGCCCGCGAAGCGAACGTGATTGTCGTCGCGCCAGCGACGGCGGACTTCGTCGGCAGGGCGGCACACGGTCTCGCCGATGATCTGCTTACCGCTTGCCTGCTCGCGGCAACGTCGAAGGTTCTGCTGGTACCGGCGATGAACGACCGGATGTGGTCGCACGCGCAGACACAGCGCAACGTCGCGCACGCGCGGTCGCTCGGCTACGAGGTTCTCGAGCCGGTCGAAGGTCCGCTGGCCGTCGGGGAGGGAAGCGGGCCGGGACGGATGCCCGAGCCCGACGAAATCATGAGTCGCGTCGGACGGCTGCTCGAAGTGAAGTCCTCGCTCAAGGGGAAGAAAGTCATCGTCACCGCGGGAGCGACGCGCGAGCCGATAGACCCGGTGAGATTCATCTCCAATCACAGCAGCGGCAAGATGGGCGTTGCGCTCGCGCGGGCGGCGTGGCGGCGCGGCGCCGACGTCACCTTGATTGCCGGCCACGTCGACATTCCCCTTCCATTGGAGATATTGACTCTGAAAACTGACACGGTGCGGGAGATGTCGCGCGCGGTCGCTGAACAACTTCTGGCCGCCGACGTGCTGATCATGGCGGCCGCGCCCGCCGATTTCCGCCCCGCATCCGAAGCGCCCCAGAAGATCAAAAAGGGACGTGGCGCCCCGAAGATTGTCCTCGAGCCGACTGAGGACATTCTCAAATCGACCATCGCCAGGCGAAAGAAGAAGAGCGTCATAGTTGGATTCGCGCTCGAAACGACCGACGGAATTCGGAACGCGAAAGAGAAGCTCAAGTCCAAGGAGCTCGACTTCGTCGTGTTGAACGACGCGAAGGAGCCGGGCGCCGGGTTTGGCGTCGATACCAATCGCGTTACCGTGATAATGCGCGACGGTAAGGAAGAGGAGCTCGACCTGATGTCGAAGACCGACCTCGCCGAGATCCTTCTCGATCGCGTCGAAAGGGAGCTGAGTGGACGCTAGAGTTCTGCTGCGTCGCTACCTCGAGCAGCGTCGCGAGCTCGGGGAATCCGAGCTGGTGCTCGACGCCTTGAACGTCGAGGACGTAATGCGGCTTCTGGGGGCCACCGGGACATCGGTGCGGTCCATCGAGCCGCGCCTGAGTGTTCGCGAGCTCGCTGGCGAGCAATCCGACAATTGGCGCACCGCGCTCCACGATGCTGGCGTGATGGTTGACGCCCCGACATCCGGCTCGAAACCTGTAGCGCCGAGAACTACCGCTGAAACGAGCGAGCCGACAACTACCGCTGAAACCAAGAAAGAAATGGCGACCAGGAAAGGAATCGTCGTTGCCTCGAAAGGCATCGTCGTTGCTCCGGACGAAGCGGAGCTGATCCCCGGCGCGATCGAGAAGCTCGACTCCCTCGAGGCAATCGCGAAGCAGGTCAAAAAGTGCACGCGTTGCACCCTGCACGCGACCGCCACCAATCCCGTTCCGGGAGAGGGGAATCCAAACGCGGAGCTGGTCTGCGTCGGCGAAGCCCCTGGCGCAAAAGAAGACGAAACCGGCCGGCCCTTCATCGGTCTGGCCGGTCAACTACTCACAAAGATTCTCGCCGCGATCGATCTGACGCGGGAGCAGGTCTTCATCTGCAACGTGCTGAAGCATCGACCTCCGGGAAACCGAAATCCGCTCCCCCAAGAAGTCGAAGCGTGCAGTCCGTACCTGATCAGGCAGCTCGAGCTGATCAAGCCAAAAGTCATAGTTGCTTTTGGCACCTTCGCAGCCCAAACTCTCCTAAACACAAAGACTCCGCTCGGTCAGCTCCGTGGGCTCGTGCACCAGTACCACGGCATACCGCTCGTCGTCACCTATCACCCGGCGGCGCTGCTGCGCAATCCGGCCTGGAAACGCCCCACTTGGGAAGATGTCAAGCTCGCCCGTAGAATACTCGATAGCAGCCCCCGTTCGTGACCCATACAAGGATCGTCGACCGCCATACTCCGAAGACGCGGAGCAGGCGGTGCTGTCGGCGATGCTCATGGATCCGGACGCCATTCTGCGCGCGACGGAATTCCTCGACGACACGATGTTCTACCGCGAGGGCCACCGCCGGATTTTCCGCGCCATGGTCGGCCTCTCCGAGCGCGGCGATGTAGTAGATCCGCTCACGCTCTCCGAGGAGCTGGGGAGGTCCAGCTCTCTCGAATCGAGCGGCGGCAAGGATTACATCGGATTCCTGGTCGACGCCGTTCCGACCTCGGCCAACATCGAGTATCACGCCAAGATCGTTCGCGAGAAGGCGCTGCGGCGGCGGCTGATAGAAGTCTCGACCGCCATCGTCGCCGAAGCGTTCGAATCCGGCTCGCCAGCGACGGAGCTGCTGGACGAAGCCGAGCACAAGATCTTCGAGGTCAATCAGAGCCGCGGCTCTGAAGGCTTCATGCGCATCAAGGAGCTCCTGTGGCCGACGATGGAGCGGATCGAGGAGATCCAGCGCGGCGGCGGATCGATTACGGGAGTGGCGAGCGGATTCAAGGATCTGGACGAGCTGACGGCAGGTTTCCAACCCTCCGACCTGATCATCATCGCCGCCCGGCCCTCAATGGGAAAGACCGCTTTCGTGCTCAACATCGCGCAGAACGCAGCGCTCGACAACAACGTCCCGGTGGCGGTCTTCTCGCTCGAAATGAGCAAGGAGCAGCTGGTACAGCGACTCCTTACTTCCGAGGGTCGCGTCGATGCCCAGAGGCTGCGCAAGGGCAAGCTGCACGACGAGGAGTTCGTGCGGCTCGGCCGCGCCGCCGGAATCCTGAGCCATGCACCGATCTGGATCGACGACACGCCGGCCATGACTCTGCTCGAGATGCGCTCCAAGGCTCGCCGTCTGAAGATGGAGCACAACATCGGGATGGTCGTGGTCGACTACCTCCAGCTGATGCAGGGTCCCACCAACACCGAGAGCCGGCAGCAGGAGATCAGCTACATCTCACGCTCGCTCAAGGCGCTCGCCCGCGAGCTGAGAATTCCGGTCGTCGCGCTTTCACAGCTGTCGCGCGCGCCGGAGCAACGCACCGCTGAGAACAAGCGCCCGCAGCTCTCCGACCTCCGCGAGTCGGGAGCGATCGAGCAGGACGCCGATCTGGTCATGTTCATTTTCCGCCAGGAGATGTACGACGGCCCCACCGACAAGGACGGCAACTCGCTCGAAGGACGCGCCGAGATCATCGTCGGCAAGCAGCGCAACGGACCAACCGGCTTCGTGAATCTCTACTTCAACAAGACCTACACCCGCTTCGAGAATCTGTCGCCCCGCCTGACGCCGCAGTGAGCCCGAAAGCAAAAACCGTATATCGCTGCACAAACTGCGGCGCTGACCACCCCAAGTGGGCCGGGCGCTGCGACGTGTGCGGCGAGTGGAATTCACTGGTCGAAGAAATGGCGACGAAGACTTCGGCCGCTACTGCGTCGAGCCGTCGCGCGGGCGGTCAGAAGTCGATGGGCGAAGGCGGAAGCGTGGCACCGACGCCCCGACTCCGCGACATCAAGAGCTCGGCGGGACGCCGCCTCAAGACGGGAATCAAGGAATTCGATTTCGTGCTCGGCGGCGGGATCGTCCCGGGTTC
>JADGQV010000003.1 GCA_017881465.1 Gemmatimonadaceae bacterium | reverse complement strand
CGAGCGGCTTTGCGATCGCGTGGCGATCGTGGATCACGGTCATGTGATAGCTCTGGGGACGCCACGCGATCTGATAGAGTCCGTGGATGTCTCGCATCTTCCGCCGCCCGAGCCTCGAACCACGTCCGTGACGCTCGAGGATGTATTCGTTTCTCTTACGGGCAGGACTCTGCGCGATGAGTGAGACCGTCGTGATCCGCGAATCAGAGGAGCGGCCGAGCCAGCGACAACCGACGGCGGCCGGAGGTGGAACGTCCCACCCGCCCGCCCGGCGCGGATTCACGCGCAGCTCGATGGTGCAGCTCACCCTCGTCCGGTTCCGTGAGTTCATTCGCGAGCCCGAGGCAGTTTTCTGGACGTTCATCTTTCCCATCCTCCTCGCGGCAGGGTTGGGAATCGCCTTCAGACAGCGCGGGCCGGACAAGATCCAGGTCGGCGTCGTTTCGGGTACCGCGGGAAGCGCCGGGGTAGTCCAATCTCTCGCCAGGGATTCCACGCTCGTAGTTGCGATGTACGACGACAGCTCCGCGGCACGCGCTCTTCGCACGGGAAGGGTTGCGCTGCTCGTTGTTCCGGGATCGGCAAAGGACAGCGTCCGGTATGTCTACGATCGCGGACGCAGTGAAGCGGTGAGCGCGCGCTTAATGGTGGACCGCGCCGTCCAGACTGGAGCTGGTAGAGTGGATGCGGTTCGCGCGACCGATACTTACGTAACGGAAGCCGGCTCACGCTACATCGACTTCCTCATTCCCGGCTTGCTCGGCATGAATCTCATGGGGAGCAGCATCTGGGGCCTGGGTTTCTCGATTGTCACGGCGCGCAGCAAGAAGCTGCTCAAGCGGCTGATGGCGACGCCGATGTCGCGCGTGCAGTATCTACTTTCGTACCTGTGCTCGCGACTCGTTTTCCTGATCCTGGAAGTCGTGACTCTCGTTGGCTTCGGACACTGGGCGTTTGGAGTTCCGCTGCGCGGCTCACTCGCGACGCTGTTTCTGATCTGTCTGCTCGCGGCGGTCTCCTTTGGCGGCTTGGGGCTGCTTACGGCATCACGGGCACGCACGACGGAAGCCGTCTCGGGAATCATGAACTTCATCATGCTGCCGATGTGGATCTTCTCGGGTGTATTCTTCTCGTCCGCAAACTTTCCGCGCGCCATTCAGCCTTTCATCAAGCTGCTCCCGCTCACGGCTGTAAACGATGCACTCCGCGCCAACATGCTCGAAGGAGCATCGTTCGCCGCGGTCACTCCCCAAATGCTCGTCATTATCGTCTGGGGAGTAGTCACGTTCTTCGCCGCGCTCAAGCTGTTCCGCTGGCGTTGATGTCGTGAGCGACACCTCGGGGACCGCCCCCCGGAATCTCCTCGCGGTCAACGAGGCGCTCTCGATTCCGCGAAGCGAGCTCGACATGCGGGTGTCGAGGTCGTCGGGCGCCGGCGGACAGCACGTGAACAAGACATCGTCGCGCGTGGAGATCTTCTGGAACGTTCTCGGATCGCGCGCACTCACCGAGGAGCAACGGGCGCGCCTTCGTGAGAAGCTCGCGTCTCGGCTCACAACCGAGGGGAGCATCCGCGTCGTCGCGAGCGACATGCGGAGCCAGAGCCGCAATCGCGATCTCGCGGAGGAGCGACTCGCCGACCTCGTGCGTCGTGCGCTGCTGATTCCAAAGAAAAGACGACCGACACGACCCACACGGGCTTCAAAGGAAGCACGGCTCGAGGGAAAAAAGCGACTGTCGCACAAGAAGCGCGAGAGGCGGAACCTCCCCGAGTGACATATAAACGCGCTTCGCGCGCGCAGATAATCGCCGCGTTTGCTTCGATCTATCTGATCTGGGGATCGACATACCTCGCAATCAGCTACGCCGTCGAGACGATTCCACCGTTCATCATGGGCGGGATTCGTTTCGTGGTTTCCGGAGCGATGCTCTACCTGTGGGCGCGATATCGTGGAGCGCCAAAGCCGACGCGTCTCCACTGGCGCAACGCAATCGTCGCAGGTGGCTTCCTCCTCCTCGGTGGGAATGGAGCAGTCGTATGGGCGGAGCAGTTCGTTCCGTCGGGCCTCACCGCCCTGCTTGTGTCGATTCTTCCCTTCTGGCTGGTGATCATCGAGTGGGTCAGGCCCCCGCGCAAACGTCCAAGCGGTGCAGTCCTGGTTGGACTGGTCCTCGGTTTCATTGGGATCGTCGTGCTCGTGGGGCCGTCCGATGTCGGCGGTCACGGAGGCGTGAGTCCCATTGGCGCTCTGGTGCTGATACTCGGCTCCTTGTCGTGGGCGATCGGCTCCTTCTGGTCGCGCGACGCACAGCTGCCTGAATCCGGACTGCTCACCACAGGCATGGAGATGCTCGGTGGCGGCGCACTGTTGCTGATCGTTGGGGCAATCACGGGCGAGCTCGCTCACATCGACATTCATCGCATCTCGAACGCATCGGCCGTGGGCCTGCTCTATCTCATCACTTTCGGGTCGCTGCTCGGCTTCACGTCGTACATCTGGCTGCTCGACAGAGTCTCCCTTGCGCGTCTTGGTACATACGCGTACGTCAATCCAATCGTGGCCGTCCTGCTCGGCTGGGCGATCGCGGGTGAGCGGTTGTCCATTCGCACTGGAGTCGCCGCCGCGATCGTCATTTGCGCAGTCGCTCTCATCACGACGGCGCGGAGCACGACAACCACACAAACCGGTTAGCACAGCCAGAACCTGGGTCAGGCGAGTTTTTCGAGTCGCTCGCTCGCGCTGACCGGCTGCTGTCCCGTCGGCTTCTCTGAATGCTTGGCCTCGGTGTGCTTCACGAGGCCAAACTTGCCTAGCATCCACTCTCGCCACTCGTCGAGAATCTCGTAGAACGTCGGAATCACGACGAGCGTCAACAGCGTTGACGTGATCACGCCGCCGATCACCGCGCGTCCCAACGGCGCACGAAACTCGGCGCCTTCGCCGATGCCGAGAGCAACCGGAAGCATGCCCGCGATCAGCGCCAGCGTCGTCATCATGATCGGGCGCAGACGAATCGCGCCAGCCTGAATAATCGCGTCACGTCTCGACAGTCCGTCCCTCTCGCGTGCCCATTTCGCGAAGTCGATGAGAAGAATGGCGTTCTTAGCCACGATTCCCATCAACAGGATCACTCCGATCAGGCTCATGATGTTGATCGTCGTGCCGGTGATCATGAGCGCTAGCATGACGCCGATGAGGGACAGCGGCAGCGAGATCATGATCGCCAGCGGCTCGAGGAAGGAGCCGAACTGCATGACGAGAATCAGGTACATGAGCATCACCGCAATACCGAGCGCGGAGAAGATGCGGCCGAACACCTCGTTCTGGCTGTCGACTTCACCGCCTTGCGTGATGTGAACACCGGGCGGAAGCGTGATCTTCGCGATCCGGGCGTTGATGTCCTTCATCACTTCGGTGAGTGGACGCCCGGACGTGTTCGCCTGGACTGTTACCACCAGATCTGCATCGAGGTGGCTGATCTGGGCCGGGCCGAGTGATTCCGTGATCGTTGCGATCTGACCAAGCGGCAGCGTGCGGGGCTGACCATCGGGACCAGTGACCACCAGCGGCAGTTGCTCGAGATCCGCTGCACGCTGTCTGGCTGCGGGTGCAAGACGCACGTTTACTTCTCGTGTCTGATCGGTCGGATCAACCCAGTCGCCAGCCTTGATTCCGGCGAATGCAGGACGCAGTGCCTGCGCGACTTGGCCGACCGTAACTCCGAGAGTTCCAGCGAGCCCACGATTCAGCTCGACGTTGAGCTCTGGCTTCTGGCCTTTCGTCGACAGCCCAACATCTACTGCGCCCTTCACCTGCTTTACCTGCTCCCCGATTGCTTCAGCAACTGCTCCGAGCTGTTGCGCCGTGCCGCCACGCAGCTCGATCTGTATCTGCTTCTGCGCGCCCCAGAAGTCGCTGGTGAAGACGGACATCGTGGCCCCAGCGATGTGGCCGACTTCCTCGCGGAGCTGTCGTCCGAAATCCTCGGCGTCGATGCTGCGATCGGCCTTGGGTATGAGTCGAACGTAGATGTTGCCGACGTTCACGTCCCCGGTAGTTCCGCCGAGTGTTGTGTAGGTGAACTTGACTTCCTTGGTGTGCGCTCGCGCGATTCGCGCTGCTTCTTCAGCCTTGATGCGCGTGTAGGCGAGGTTCGAGCCTGGAGGAGTCTCAATCGCAATATTGAGCTCTGACTGGTCCTCCGTTCCGAAGAAGCTCGCGCCGACGAGCCCAACGGCGGGGAGCGCCAGTGCGCCGATGAACGATCCGATCGCGATCAGAACCATTGCCACCCTGTGATCGAGCGCCCAAGCGATCAGCCCCTTGTAGCGCTGGGCCATACGGTTGAACCAGTTGTTGAACTTCTCGAGCGCGTGAGCAATCGGATTGCGCCTCTCGCCAGACTCGATCTGCGGATCGGCCCAGTAGGCCGAAAGCATCGGATCGAGCGAGAAGGAGACGAACAGCGACACAAGCACTGACGCGGCGATCGTAAGCGCGAACGGCTTGAACCACTGCCCAGCCACTCCGTACATGAACGCAACCGGAACGAACACCGCGACGATCGAGAACGTGGTCGCCGCCACGGCGAGGCCGATCTCGTCGGTGCCCTCGTGCGATGCCGTCATGTGGTCCTTACCCATCTCGATGTGGCGCACGATGTTCTCGCGCACCACGATGGCGTCGTCGATCAGAATTCCGATCGCGAGCGACAATCCGAGCAACGACATCGTGTTGAGCGTGAATCCGAAGGCCCAAACCACGATGAACGACGCCAGCACGGAGACCGGCAGCGCCAGTCCGGTGATTACCGTGGATCTCCACGAGTTTAGGAACACGAACACGACCAGCACCGTGAGCATGGCTCCGATGAGCAGCGCCTCCTCGACGTTGCGCACCGACGCCTTTACCCGTTGACCGGCGTCTTTCACGATGTCGATCTTCACTCCGGCAGGGAGCGTTGATTGGATATCGCTAACTTTCTGGCGAACCTTGGCGCTGACATCGGTCGTGCTGTAGCCCTTCGACTTCACAATGTTGATGCCAACCGCCTCGACACCGTTGTACAAAGCGAGCGACCGCTGCTCCTGGGTCCCATCGATTGCATCAGCGACCTGACCCAGCCGCACGATCTGACCGTTCCGCTCGGCGACTACCAGGTTCGTGAAATCCTCCGGACCTTCGAGGCGCCCCTGAAGACGAATGGTGCGCTCGTCGAGGTTTCCGTTGAGGCGTCCTACCGGTGCGGCAAGGTTCTGAGCCTGCAGCGCCTGTACGACCTGACCGACGCCGATCCCGGCCGCCTGCAGCTCCTGGGGCTTGAGCTGAATCGTCATCTCGCGTTTCACGCCGCCGACCAGCTGAACCTGTGCGATGCCGGGAATGCCTCTCAGCTTGCTCATGATGTCTGGATCAGCGAGCCGGGTGAGCTGCGCCGGAGTCATCGTCGTAGAAGCGATCGTCATCGAGACGATCGGCAGATCTGACGGGTCGAATCTCTGTAGAACCGGTTCTTTCATCTCGACAGGAAGGTCCGCCCGGATCCCGGAGATCGCATCGCGAATGTCCTGAGTGCCGACCTGCGGATCCTTCTCGAACACGAAGAGCGTGATGATCTGCGCGTAACCGTCTCCGGCGGTGCCGAAGATCTTGTCGACACCGGAGATTCCCTTGATCGCATCCTCGACCGGCTTGAGAATCTCTCTCTCAACGCCCTCGGGAGATGCACCCGGATAAGGAATAAGAGTCAGCACGACGGGCTGCTGAATGTCCGGGAACTCGTCGGTCTGCAGACGCCAGAGCGCGAACAATCCGAACACCACCAGCGCCACCATAGTGACGACGGTGATCATTGGACGCTTGATGGCAAAATCTGAAATGACCATAGATCAACTTCCCCGACCGCTATTCACCGCCGGCTGCGTCGCCGGCGCCATGATGCGTATGAGAGTCCCCGGAGTAATTCCCTGCGCCGCGCCCAGTAGCAGCGTGTCGCCCGCCTGCAGACCTGACAATACCTCGATCGTCTCCGAAGTCTTGTCCGTCAGGCCGATCTGCACCTGAACTTTCTCCACCTTCCCCTGCTTCACCCGCATCACGGACGGAGTCGTTCCGCGCACATCGACCGCCGACGCCGGAACCACCAGTCCCATCTTCGTCGCGGTGGACATCCTCCCGTTCGCAAACAGCCCGCCGATGAGCGCGCGACCCTCGTTCGGAATCGAGACGTAGATGCGCACCTGGCGTGTCGTCGGATCAGCGGTCGGGTTGATGCGAGTGATACGTCCCACAAATTGGCGGCCAGGATAACCGCTGACTGTGAAATCGACCGGAACACCAATACGGATCGATGCGAGCTGCTCAGCCGGCACCGACGCTTCGAGCCTCATGCTCGACGGATCGACGACGGTGAACAGAGCAGAACCCGGCTGAACGACATCACCCGCCGAGACAGGACGCTCGCTCACGACTCCGCTGAAGGGCGCCGTGACGGTCGTGCTGCGGTACGCCTTCTCGGCACTCGCCAGCCTGGAGTTCGCATCTTCGAGAGCCGCCTGCGCAGCGATTGACGTCCGACGCGACTGGTCGATGTCCCGTTCGGCGATCGCGCCGGCGGCGAGGAGCTTCTCGTTTCGGGCAAGGTCTTTCGCCGCCACATCCGCCGCGTTGCGCGCCGAGACGAGACCGGCGCGCGCCGAGGTGTACGCGTCCTGGATTCCCGTCGCGTCTATTCGCGCGAGCACGGTACCGGCGTTCACGGCCTGACCTTGATCCGCGTAGGTCTGGAGAACGCTGCCGGAGACCTGCGCGCGAAGCACGGCTTCGCGGTCAGGCTCGAGCGTTCCGGAGATCGATGGCCCGGTCATGATCGATCCGTTGGCGGCCACTGCGATGTTCTCGGGCCCCACTACCATCGTTTCCGCCTTCGCCGTCTCCGCCGCGGAAGCCTTGTCGCCTTTGCTGCACGCGTTGACGCCGGAGAGAGCGGAAAGACTCAGCAGAACAGCGCCGCTCTTTCTCAAAATACTCCGATCTAGCTTCATAATGACTCTCTTCTAAATGCTTACTGGGGTGGAATGGCGGTCTGCTGCTGTCCCTGCACCTGCTGTTGCGCGGCTTGTGCCGGCTGACTGCTCTGCTGCGCTGCCGTTGCCTGGGTCTGCGCCTGGGCCTGCGTGGCTCCGGTACTCTGGAGTGGAAGATCAGCCAAGAGCGCCAGCTTCACGCGCGCGACCTGCAGATTCCTCGCTGCCAAAGCACGATTCGTGACTGCCTGCTCGAGCAGAATTCTCGAGTCGTTCAGCTCGATCTGCGTCGAGATGCCCTCCTTGTAACGAACTTCGGCGATTGAGTACGCGCGCGCTGCCTGCTCGGCCGTGCCCAGACTTGCCTGCCACGCCGCGCGAGCCTGGAGGAGATTGTTGATCGTCACCCGGGAATCGAGCGCGGCGAATTCGCGCAGCTGGTCGTACCGCGCCTGCGCTTCACGCACGTTGGCTTCCGCCACCAGCTGATCGCCCTTGATACGGCCCCCGGTGAAGAGCGGGACCTGCGATGCCACGCCGATCGTCCAGTTTGTCCGGAAACTGCCCGACTGGGGAAGCCCGGTCAGCGGAAACGCGACTTTACCATACTGCGACGTCAGCGAGAGCGTGGGAAGCCTCTGCGCTTTCGCGACTTTGAGAAGTCCCCGCTGCGCGTCGATCGCCTCGGCCGCCTGCTTGACAGTTGCCCGATCGATTGCAGCCGTGTCGCTGGTGATTCCGATGCTCTCGAGAGCGACATTTGTCGCCGCGGAATCATCGACGGCGGTCGTCAGCTCCACCGGAGAATCGAGCGGAATATTCAGGAGCTGCTTGAGCCTCAGATACGCGACTTCGCGATCGCTCTGACGCTGGATTACGATCGGTCGTTGATTCGCGCTCGAAACCTGGGCGCGCAGCAGCTCGAACTCGGAAACATTGCCCACTGTGCGGGCCAGCTTGGTCTGCTTCAGAACGTTGTCCGTCTGAACGGCGGACGACTCGGCGAGCGCGACCAGCCTGTCGGCGAGCGTCGCATCGAAGTACGCCTGCGTCACGTCGAGACGGAGTTGCGCGCGCTGTGCGGTCAGCTCAATGTCAGCCGAGCGACGCCCCGCATTCGCGACCGCGTTCTGCGCCGAAATGCGTCCGCCCGCAAACAGGTTCTGCGAGAAGGCGAGGCCCACGTTGTACTGGTTCTTCGCGCCGAATCCGAGGCTTCCGAACGACGAGAACGGGTTCCCGCCGATTGCGCAGCGGGACGCGTCCTCGAGCCCCGCCAGCCGGTCGGCGGTGGTGGCCGTCGCGTCGAGAAGGTATTGGTCGCACGGAGCCGGGGGCGGCACTGGCTTCGTCGTATCGACCGCCGGCCCGGCAGCGATGGAGAACTGCGACGCCAGGGTGCGGGTGTAGCTGGCCGATCCCGCGAGCTGCGGCAGCCTCTGGCTGCGCGCCTGGTATTGCTGGCCTTCGGCGCGCTGGACTCCGGCGCGCGCGATGCGGATCGCCTCGCTCTGCGATTCAGCCATGCGAACGGCTTCGTCGAGCGAGAGAGTGCGAGGGGCCGTCGCTGTCATCGTGACGGCGGGCGGAGTGGTCACCTGCGCCGGTGCGATCGCCGGTGGGAGTAGAGCCGCGGCGGCGAGGGACACCTTCAGGATTCTGCCGAGCCTGCGGGCGCGGAGTTGGGCTTTTCTGGAAGACACTTTTCAGGAGGAAAGTTGTTTCGATCGTTTGGTGCGCTTACTTGTCGTTTTGCGCGAGCCGTTTTTGACACCCAGAGCGCGAAGCAGGAACTGTGTGTACATGTGCGCCGCCTTCTCCTTTGGTTGCGGATAGACCTCGGGCATCATTTCGCGTCCCATAGCGTCGGCGAAGATCGCCCCCATGAGCATTGCGGCAGCTGTCCTCGGCTCGAATTTTCCAGTGACCCTCCCCTGCCGCTTCAGCGCGGCGAGGTAGTGGCACAGATCGTTCGACGCCCGTCTAGGGACATCGCTGGCGCACTCGCCCATTTCCGGTCGCTCCTCGATCTCACTCATCGTCTTACGGATAATCGAGCTCCGAAGTCTCAAATGCTGGATGAACGACTCGCTCCACACCGTCAGCTCCCGCTCGGGGTCGGACGGGATGTCCGGCAGGACCGCAACGCCAGCCGATTGCGTCAGGTGTTGCATTGCAGCGCGAATCAGCACTTCCTTTGACCCGAACTGGCGGAAGATCGTGATCTCGTTTACCCCCGCGGCATCTGCGATGCGACGGGTGGTAGAGCCGCGGAAGCCATGCTGCGCGAAGACTCCAGCAGCGGCGGCGAGGATTGCGTCTCGGTGATTCATGGCCAGGGAAATCAAAAATAGCGATCGAGAAAATGCAAGTATCCACTTACTTACACAGCCGTTTCCACAATTCGATGCCCGAGAAATAGCGTTGGCCACTACTGCTGAGCTTGAATCCGCATTTGATGCCGCGCGCTGCAGTTCGGCTACGTCCGGGAATTGGCAAGAACGCACTGGGCGACCATTGGACTCGGAACGGCCGGTACCCTCAATTTCGTCCCCGCGCCACTGGAGCCATACTACGGTTCGATGGCATCCAGCTGGTACGTTCATCTTTCTGAGGCTGCGTCCTTTTCATTCAGCTAAGCCACGGTGCGCATGGACAACATGAGTGGAACGCAGATGAAGCGAGACCGTGACTAGAAATTTGCGCCTCGCTCTCGCGCTTGGATTGCTGTTGTATCCGGTGCGTGCATGGGCGCACGCTCACCTGAGGCGCAGTGAGCCTGCAGCTGGATCCCGGATCACCGTCTCACCACCACTAATCCGGCTTTGGTTCTCCGAGCGGCCAGAGCTGACGATGACGTTCGTTTCCATCAAGGACGCGACTGGGAGAGCGTTCGCATTGGGAACACCGGCCAACGAGCAAGGCGATCCGCTCGCGGTTTCTTTTCGCGTCACCGACTTTCTTCCGCCGGGGCGGTATACCGTTACATGGAGAACCGCCGCGTCAGATGGGCATCTGTCCCGCGGAAGCTTTGAATTCCTCGTTTTGACTGAAGCACCCGCTTCAGCAGATCGACCCACGCCGCAGGGCGGCGCAGGCACGACCGTCTCCCCCAATGGGATGGCTTCATCGACGAGAGACGGGGGGGAGGAAGAAACCGATGCCGCTTCCTCGCTGTCCAATTCCCTGGCTCGCGCGTTTTCGTTTGTCGGTCTTCTGGTCCTTATCGGCGCAACGACTTTCAGAACCTTGGTCGTCCCGCGAGCGAGGGGGATCGACCCGGGCCTGGCTGCACGCATGGAAGGGCGCGCGGCGATCCTCGGGCTCGCTGCGAGCGTTCTCGTCATCTTGACGGCATTTGCCAGAATACTTCTCGAGTCGGAGATGATGAGCGTGGTTCCCGGCATGCAGGCGATGAGCATGACGGATATGACGATGCACACCCGGTGGGGATTCGCGCTCCTGCTGGAGCTTGGAGCCGCTCTCGTAGCGCTCGTCTCCTTTGCTTTCGCCACGCGGCGGTTTCGCGGCGCGTGGTCGGTGGCGAGCTTCTCGGCGATCGTACTCGCGGTTACGCCGGCACTGGCCGGACACGCCGCGGCGAGTCCGAGGTTCACCTCACTCCTGATCGCCAGCGATTTCCTTCACGTACTTGGCGGAGCCAGCTGGCTGGGCAGTCTCCTCTGCGTGATGCTGATCGGCGTTCCGATATCGTTCACATTCGAAGGAACAGAGCGATGGCAGTCCGTAGCCGCGCTCGTCAACGCTTTCTCTCCCGTTGCCCTGTTTTCCGCGAGCATCGTTGTCGTCAGCGGCGTCATCGCGTCGTGGGTGCATGTTCAGCATCTCACCGCCCTTTGGCGAACTGCGTATGGGCAGGTTCTGCTCGTGAAACTGGCTCTGGTTGCGCTCACCCTGATGATGGGAGCTTACAACTTTCGCCGAGTGCAGCCCCAGCTCGTCAGGCAGGAGGGAACGAGCCGGCTTCGGCAATCAGCAGCGCTCGAGCTTAGCCTCGGTTTTCTGATCCTTCTCGTCACAGGATTCCTGACGGGCATTTCGCCCTGAGCGCGCGGGTACCAAAGTCAGCGGGACCGTGTCCTCTCACTCCCTGGCCCGAACACGAATCTGACGCGCGTAGATTGCCAGCCGTGATGCGCCGCCTTTTCGCCGTCAACCTCATTGTGTTGGCCTTGATGTTTCCGCTTGCCGAGTTGACGGCCCAGGAGCATGAGGAGGATCACGACCACGACCATCTCCATTTCTCGCATCCGCTGGTGACTGAATCGCCGAGTCCTGATACGAAGCTCAGGCTGGACTACATCGGAACTCGAATTAGCGATCAGATCGGTCTGCATGAAAACGTCGTCCGCCTCGAAGGCGAGTACGCGTTCAATCACAGCGTCAGCGTCTCGGTCGTGACGCCTTTCGTCTGGCGAACGGCGCCATCGGCCTCACGAGCCAGCGGACTTGGTAACATCGAGGTTTCGCTGAAGGCTGCGAGCCTGATGTTTGGCGACCGCGGACTCCTCCTTGGCGGCGGGCTCTCGAGCACGCTTCCAACGGGGAATGATTCGAAGGGAATTGGGAGCGGGCACATCGTGGAGCTCGAGCCGTTTCTGGACCTCGGGTACAGGCGGAACGGACTCGAGTTTGTTGGATTGGCGCGAGCATCATCCACTTTCCGTCGCCGCGCTGGTGAGGAAGTCGAACGCACGCTCGCATTTGACTTCTCAGCGCTATATCAACTGCAGTCGCGACTGGAAGGCCTGATCGAGCTGACAACCGAACGTGCGCTGTTCGGCCCTGATGCCGGGCTGCCACGTACGTCAATCGCACCCGGCTTGAAGGCATTCCCATTCCAAAACCGGCAGATCATGTTCGGAGCGAGCGTGGAACTCGGCACGGGAGCCATTCATGAAACGCGGGCGCTCCTATTGTCGGGATTCTATCATTTCTAGTCGAAAAGAAGCTGGAGGTAACCCGCAGCCCCCGGCCGACTCGCCCACGGACCCTGGCGAGTAGTCTTCAGTTGCAGTCAAAATCCCCGTCAAGAAGCCCCCATATTGACATAACAAGTTATCTTGATATATTAGACACATGACCGTGGCAACCCATTCCCGAACTGAACGCGCGATCGAGCTCTTTCACGCCCTCTCCGACGAGACCAGGCTCGAGATCATCGAGCTGCTCCGGAAAGGAGAGCGGTGCGTCTGCGAGCTGACCGACACGCTGGATGCCGCCCAGTCGCGACTGTCGTTCCATCTGCGCGTTCTCAAGGACGCGGGAATCGTCCGCGACCGGAAGGACGGTCGATGGGTTTATTACGAGCTGGATCCCGAGGCATTCGGGGAAGTAGAGACCCTGGTTTCCGGCATGAAGCCGCGTGCTCTTCGTCGCTCCGAGGCCTGCTGCGCCTGATTTTTTATTTCACCCACGCATCAACAAATATTGTTTGGAGATCATATGACGGTATCTGACTCAACACTCAAATCCAGTGTCAAGGAGAAGTACGGCCAGGCAGCGCTTCGCGTCAGCGAAGGCGCCACCGCCACGCCGTGCTGCGGCTCCAGCGCCTGCTGCGGAGCAACAACGGAAGCGTGGGACCCGATCACCTCGGATCTCTACGACGAAAAGCAGAAGGCAGGGATCCCCATCCAAGCGGTGCTCGCATCGCTCGGCTGCGGAAATCCTACCGCGCTCGCCGCGCTGAAGGAGGGTGAGACCGTTCTCGATCTCGGCTCCGGCGGCGGCATCGATGTGCTTCTCTCGGCCAAACGCGTCGGTCCGACCGGTAAGGCCTACGGGCTCGACATGACCGACGAGATGCTCGCGCTCGCCAACGAGAACAAGCGCCGAGCCGGCGCGGAGAACGTCGAGTTCCTGAAGGGAGAGATCGAGCAGATCCCGCTGCCCGACGCATCGGTAGATGTCATCATCTCCAACTGCGTGATCAACCTCTCCGCGGACAAGCGTAAGGTGCTGAAAGAGGCCTTTCGCGTTCTGAAGCCGGGCGGCAGATTCGCGGTGTCGGATGTCATCGTTCGTGGCGACGTTCCGGCCGCCGTGAAGACGAACATGGAGCTGTGGATCGGCTGTGTCGCTGGCGCGCTTGAAGAGCGTGAGTTCCTGGATCTGCTGCGCGAAGTCGGATTCGCAAAACCGTCGATCGAGCCGACCAGGGTGTACAAGGCCGAAGATGCGGCGGCCTTTCTGAGTGGAAGCGGCCTCGACGCCACCGAATTCGCAGCCCAGATCGATGGAAAGTTCATGGGCGCGTTTGTGCGCGCGACGAAGCCGCTCGCACAGTGCTGTGGTCCTGACTGCTGCTGATTTTTTTGACGGCATCGCGTGCTCACATACGCCGAGCCGTCGCGGAGGTGTCATGCGAATCAGAAATGCGACGAACGCGGATTTATCCGCAGTACAAAGCCTGCTCTCGGCAACCCCCAGAGCCCGCGCCTGATGAGGTACGCACTGATCTCCGACATCCACGCGAATCTTCCAGCGCTCCGCGCCGTCCTGGCCGAAATCGATGAGCGTGCGGACGTCGACGCGATCTATCATCTCGGCGATCTCACCGGCTACGCGCCATGGCCGAATGAAGTGGTAGCGCTGCTCCGCGAGCGGGCGATTCCGGGCATTGCCGGTAATTACGATTCGACCGTCGCGACCGATTACAAGCACTGCGGGTGCAGAGCTGATACTCCGCACGACGAAGAGCTATCGCACCTCTCGTTCGAGTGGACCTGCTCGCACGTCACGCCGGAGACGAAGAAATATCTGGGGAGTCTTTCCTTCCGCCTGGACATTCGCCCGTTCGGCGGCCACGTATCGGGCCCGACGATCACTCTCGTGCACGGCAATCAGACGCTGAACACGGTTTACGTGACCGCGGACCGATCGGATTCCTTTCTCGAGAAGATGGCGAAGGGTCTCGGCGCCCGTGCAGAGGATGTCATTTGCTTTGGGCACACCCATAAACCGTGGCAACGTGTGGTCGGAGGAATTCAGTTCATCAACACCGGAAGCGTTGGCCGTCCGAAGGACGGGGACCCGCGCGCATGCTACGTGTCGCTTGCCATCGACGGATCGGGCGCGCGGGTTGAGTTCGTGCGCGTGGCGTACGACATCGACGAAGCCGCTCGCGCAATTCATGACAGCGACCTGCCCGACGAATTCGCGGAAGTCCTAAGATCGGGCGGAGCAGCGCCGCTCCCCGTAGAAGGATAAAGGCGCTCTTCAAGCGCGACATCATGGCGCCATTTACGTCAATGCCCCGGCCGGGAAGTCGGTGATGTCCCCGGCGATACACCAGCCGCGCCGCGGAGTCGGCGTCGCACTCGCCGCTGCAGCGTTGTTCGGCGCGAGCACTCCGTTCGCCAAGCTTCTACTCGAGGGTACGTCCCCACAACTCCTAGCCGGACTCCTTTATCTGGGCTCCGGCGCGGGATTGCTACTCGTGTGGGCGCGTGGACGGCGCTCTGTTAAAGCGGTTCGCGAGACAGCGCTGGCGCGACGCGACGTACTGTGGCTCGCGGGAGCGATCAGCGTCGGCGGAGTGCTCGGGCCACTGCTACTCATGATCGGCCTTACACGAACACCGGCATCGGGCGCCTCACTCCTGCTCAATCTGGAGGGCGTGTTTACGGCGCTCATCGCGTGGTTTGCGTTCCGCGAGAACTTCGACCGTCGCATCGCGCTTGGAATGCTCGTCATTGTCGCCGGCGGCATCGCTCTCTCGTGGGAGGGTCGCCTATCGTGGGGCGGGTTGGCGGGGCCGCTCGCGGTCTCGGGAGCGTGTCTCTGCTGGGGAATCGACAACAACCTGACGCAGAAGGTCTCGGCCGGTGATCCCGTCCAGATCGCCATGCTCAAAGGGCTCGCGGCGGGAAGCGTCAACACGGCGATAGCGCTCCTTCTGGGAGCAAACTGGCCACCAGGTCCAAACATCATTGGGGCACTCTCCCTAGGGTTCCTGAGCTACGGTGTCAGTCTCGTATTCTTCGTGCTGGCCCTGCGCCACCTCGGCACCGCCCGCACGGGTGCGTATTTCTCCACGGCGCCGTTCGTCGGTGCGGTGCTTTCATTCGCCATGTTCCATGAGCGCCCGACTCCTCTTCTGCTATTCGCGGCGACACTGATGGCGATAGGCGTCTGGCTACATCTCACAGAGCGGCATGAGCATGAGCACCGGCACAAAGCGATGGAGCACGACCATACGCACGTGCACGACGAACATCATCAGCACGTCCACGCGCTTTCCGACCCACCGGTGACTGACCCGAAGCCCCACACTCACCACCATTGGCACTCGCCGATGGTGCACGCGCATCCCCACTATCCGGACATCCACCACCGACACGAGCACGATTGATCGCGAGTCATCGGCGTGTTGCCCTCAGCGACGGGACGCGGCTCCACGACTCCCGTTCTGTAAACGCTTCGCCACGGCTTCGGCCTGCGTGAACACCCTCAGTAGGTTTTCTCCAGCCAGCTTCCGCAAATCGTTGTCCGACCAGCCGCGCTTCGCCAGCTCCGCGAACAACGCGGGATAGGTCGAGACATCCTCGAGCCCCTGCACCACTTCGGTAATCCCGTCGAAGTCGCCGCCAATGCCAACGTGATCGACGCCGGCGACCTTGCGGACGTACTCAATCTGGTCGGCGACCTGGGAAAGAGTAGCACGCGGCTCGGGATGCGCCGCCCGCCACTGCTTCACCTCTCGCGTGATCGCCGCGGTGTCGTTGCCATACTTTGCCTGCAGATCCTTCATCACCGGACGGGTTGATTGGTCGTACAGGAAGACAGCCGGTGACACGAAGCCGGTGACGAACGGCACCATCACGATTCCGCCGTTCGTCGTCACCCGCCGGAGGATCGAGTCTGGCACGTTGCGCGGAACATCGACGAGCGCCCGTGCTCCGGAATGCGAGAATATCACTGGTGCCTGGCTCACGTTCAGCGCCGCGCTCATCGTCGCCGGCGAGACGTGCGAAAGATCCACGAGCATGCCGAGTCTGTTCATCTCGCGCACGACGCTGTCGCCGAATGGAGTGAGCCCCTTGTGCTTCGCGGAATCGAGGGCCGCGTCGGCCCAGTCGAGCGTGACGTTGTGGGTAAGCGTCATGTAGCGAACGCCCAGGTCGTAATACGCGCGTAGCGCGCCTAGCGAGTTCTCGATGCCGTGACCGCCCTCGAGTCCGAGGAGGGAGCCGATCCTACCCTGCCTGAAGTCGCGCCGGATGTCGTCCGTGCTGAGGGCGAGCGCGAGCCGGTCGGGATATTTCGCTATGAATCTGCGCGCGATGTCGATCTGCTCCAGCTGTACTCTCGCGTAACCGGAGTCGCGATACTCGCCGGGCGTGTAAACAGACCAGAACTGTGCGCCGATCATGCCCTTCTTCAGGCGATCAAGATCGGTGTGGCCCGGTGTACGCCGGCGGAGATCGTAGGCATCGACGTTCCCGCGCGCGACTGAATCTTCCCGGATTCGCCAGGGCAGATCGTTGTGCCCATCGATGAGCGGAGTCTGTTTGAGAATCCGCTTTGCTCGCGCCAGATACGTGTCGTCGGTCGCTGGTGAGCCCGTTTGGGCGTCGAGCGGACGCACGGCGCCGATGATCAGCAGAAAGCTGAGGGCGCTGCTGAGGATCACGAGCTGGCGCTGTTTGTTGAGCGGCCACTTTGTGTTTGCCGCGCGCTGTTTGTTTCGGGCGAGAAAGTGTGAGAGCATGGCACGTAAACTAACGGTCGTGCCTCATGACCGCAGAGGCTCGACTTACGGAGTGAGTGTGGGCCCCGGGGGCGTATCCAGGAGCTCCACCGCCTCGGTGCTGTCCCCTTCGCATACTACCAGCCGAATCGGATGAAGCCATTGGAGCCAAGGCATCATCCCGCTGGCGTCGTCGCGAATGAGATTGGAGTCGATCCCGCTTGCGTCGAGCACTGCCTGCGCTATGTGCGCCTCAGCCTCGTTGGCGAACGTTCTGATCACAGTGTTGAGCTCCGGCAGTTCTTTCTCCATCTTCCATCCTCGGCATTGCGCGTGGCTGCCTGGAAATGTGTATCAGTGACGCGTCAACTGCATCGCATCCTGCAAATCTGCTTCGCGGATGGCATGCTGTCTGCCCCGAACAGATGATGATGATTCTCCCCGTGGGCGAAAATATGAAAGCGCTTTCCCGACTATCAGTGGCGTTCTGCTTCGTCTTCCTTGCGACCAGCGTCGCCTGCCGCAAGGATACCAACGCCAAGGAGGTCGCCAACGCCGGGCAGGACACGATGCTGTTGCACGATCTCGCCGAGGCGAACAGGAACACGGCTGCGGCCGCGGCCCTGGATAATAGTCTCAACACTGTGAGAACGAGCGGCGGTGGAACCGTTCCCGCTACGGGGGAGGCAACTCAGAATCGGCCGTCGGATACCAAGGTCGTCCCACGACCATCGCCCACCGGAAGTGAGGTCCTGACGTCAGGGCCGAGGCTGACGGTTCCGACAAAGGCCAACGACGCGCCGGCGCCGACTACGGTTCCAATCGATCGGTCGCCCGCGTCCGGTTTGCAGAGATCCTCTCGCGATCCGTGCAACTCTCCCGCGCCGGTTGATCAGCGTTCCTGCCTGAATCGCTCGATAGCTGCGAATGACGCCGATCTCAATGGGACCTACCAGGAACTGCAAGCCCAGGCCCGGAAATCGGGTGGGTCAGAACTAGAGGACAGGTTTCAGCAGTCGCAGCGGGAGTGGATCAACCAGCGCGACACTGATTGTACCGCGCAAACGCAGAGCCAGAATGGCAAACTGTGGGCAAGAGCACGCGCTCGCTGTCTGGCCGACTATTCCACGAAGCGAACCACGGAGCTTCAACGGAATCTCAACAACCTGAGAGGGCAGTAGCGGAAGACCTGACGCCAACGTCAGGCCTTCCCACTCCTTGACCACTCGGCGGTTCGATCGTGTCCGATACCACCGCGCTCGTCTTCATCTCAGGCGGAAATAAGATGCTCCTGAGGGCTTCTGAGTTGGAATCGGAAGCCGGGCGAGTTTCCTAGGCCCATCGATATAGACGGTGAAAGCTCCGTCTCCACGCATCTTACGACTTAGACCTACTTAACGCGGTCCTAACAGCCCTCGATAGGATTCGAGGGGTGCGCTTACTCGATGTCGCCGCCCAGGTCGAACTTGGAGCGGGTGAGACCAATGATGCGGTCGAGACCTGCCTTCACTTCCGGCGGCAGATCGCGTCGCGCCATCAGGCGCTCCGCCTCCTGGCGAATCGAATCCAGCGCCTGCATGAAGTTTCCCTTTTTCAGTTTGCCGGTGTCGTCTGCCATGGAATGGATGGGTCAGGGGTGTATGTCGCGTCAGGCCGACACGAGCTGAGCGGGTCGGGCCGAGGGTAGCTGCGGTGTCGCGCGCCGCTCGCCGACCTGCTGTCGCCACATTGCGTAGTAGAGTCCGGTTTGTTGCACCAGATCCTCGTGCTGGCCAACTTCGACGATCTTGCCCCGCTCGAGGACGTAGATCCGGTCAGCGTGCATCACCGTCGACAGCCGGTGCGCGATGAGAATCGTGATCACTTCGCGCGAGCTGGCAACTTCCCGCATCGTGCGACTGATCTCCTCCTCGGTGAGGGAATCCAGCGACGACGTCGCTTCGTCGAACACCAGCAGATGCGGGTTGCGGAGCAATGCGCGCGCGATTGAGAGGCGCTGCTTCTCTCCGCCCGAGACCTTGACGCCGCCTTCGCCGATCAGCGTATCGAGGCCCTTGTCAGCTCGCGCCAGCAGAGCGTTCGCCGCCGCCTTGTGCAGCACGTCGAGGCACTGTTCGTCGGTCGCGTGTGGATTCACGAATTTGAGATTTTCACGGATCGTTCCCGAGAAAAGCTGCGCGTCCTGGGTGACGAGACCGATCCGCTCGCGCAGCCGGTCGAGATCGACGTCGGTGCTCCCTACTCCGTTATAGAGAATCTGTCCCTGCTTGGGCTGATAGAGACCAACCAGCAGCTTCACGAGCGTCGTCTTCCCCGCGCCGGACGGTCCCACGAACGCGATCGTCTCGCCGCGGTTCACCTCGAACGAAATGTCGGTGAGAGCGGGGGTGCTGGCGCTCTGGTGCATGAATCCGACGTTCTCGAATTCCAGTTTACGGATCTCCGTCACTGGAACCGGAGCCAGCGGCTTTGGATCCTTGGGCGTCTCCAGAATTTGTCTGAAGTTGCCGAGTGATACCTCGGTCTCGCGGTAGACGTTGATGATGTTGCCCAGCTCCTGCATCGGGCCGAAGATGAAGAACGAATAGAACAGGAGTGAGAAGAACTGGCCGACCGTGATCTTCTGGGTGAAGATCAGGTAGAGCATCATGAACAGGATGCAGGTGCGCAGAAGGTTTACCGTTGTGCCCTGAATGAAGCTCAGGCTCCGGATGTACTTCACCTTCTTCAGCTCGAGCTTGAGGATCTTCTCCGTCGTCGCGTTGAGCCGCACGACTTCCTGATCGGCGAGGCCGAGGCTCTTCACGAGCTCGATGTTGCGAAGCGACTCGGTGGTGGACCCCGCCAAAGCCGTCGTCTCAGCGACGATCACTTTCTGAATGGTCTTCACGCGTCCGCTCAGCATCCAGCTCAGCGTGCCGAGCAACGGGACCGTCGCCAGAAAGGCCGGCACGATGATCCAGTGCACCGAAAAGGCGTAAATGATGACGAAGATGACGCCGACCAGCGTCGTGAAGATGAGATTGATCGAGAGCGAGATGAATTTCTCGACGTCGGACCGAACCTTCTGGAGCTTGCCGAGCGTCTCGCCGCTGCGCTGGTCCTCGAAGACAGAGTATGGCAGCTCCAGCGAGTGCCTGATGCCATCCGAGTACATCTCGGCGCCCACCCGCTGGACGATGACGTTGACGTAATAGTCCTGGAAGTTCTTGGCGACGCGCGACACGAATGCGACGCCCATCGCCATGAGGAGCAGCGTTCCCGCGCCCTTGATGAACGTCGTCGTCTGGTATTCCCGGAAGCGCGTCGCGTAATCGTCGATGACGTGCCGGAAAATGAGCGGGTCCAGGAGCGAGAACACCTGGTTGGTTGCCGCCAGCACGAGCGCGAGAAGAATCAGCCCGCGGTATTTGCGCAGGTAGGAAAGGAGGAGATCCACCCCCGGATACTATTGGGGTGCGGCCAAGCCCGCAATTCAGCAGTCTCGACAACGCTCTCGACCGCGCGCGCTAGTATCTGGCATTGCCGGCGGTGTCGCATCCCGCGGGCACAGTTCCGACCGTGGCTCGCGAGACGCCGCATTCCGAAGTGCCGAAGATCGCCTGATTCCGCACCCCGTTGAGCTTGCTGTCGCGCCCGTTCTTCATGGCAGAGGGCATGGCCTATGCTGCCTCGTATGGAATAACTCCAACGGGCGAGACGAGCCGATGATCGACCGCAATCGCGACAAGAAGGGTGACATCCCCACGGACAGCGACGAATTGGCGGCAGATGCCGCGGTGAACGAAGGTGGAAAGAGCAAGAAAGAGGATCCGTCCGACGAAGTCGCGGACTCTCGCCCTGAGCCGAATCCGCCCCGCACGACCACCGGGAAGTTCTTTACGGCTCCGAAGTTCGGTTCGGCGGGAAGCGGCGGATTGGAGATTGAGCCGGGAGTCGACGTAGACTGAGCCGTAGCTCGCCTATCCCCAGCGTGTCGCTGTGGGCGCGCCACGCGTGAACGCGATGTAGTCGGTCGGGCTGGGGGTGTCGCCCTCGGCCCGGAGCGATGCCGCAATCTGGCCACGATGATAACCCGCATGCATCGCGGCGATCTTGAAGGTCGGAGAGCTCATTTCATGAACTCGATCGGGCGCCCGATCGTCCACGGGATTTTTGCCGCATCGAGACCCGCATTGAGCGCGGGAATGCGGCGCTCGAGCAGCGCGTTGATTCTTCCGACCTCGCGCTGCAGGTCCGACGACGCCAGCACCAGAGTAGCGCGCTGAAGCTCGGTAGGCTGCGAGCTGACGTTCCCGATCTCTTCGGCAACGTTATTCACGCGCTCCTGAATCGACGGATCCTCGACTCTCTTATCGTCGCTCACGGGCTCACCCTCGGGATCCCCGCGCAATTTCTTCAGAATGTCGGAGATCTCATGGTCGACCGCTTCCGCCTGCTTCGAAACGCTGTCAGGAGCAGCGTTGCTCTTGAGCGCGGTCTTCACATCACTGATCTGTTCCTTCAGTTGTTCGGTCGTTCGAACCGCGGCTTGGACTGTCGCCTGCAGTCGACTGGTGCTCACGCGCATGTCGTAGAGAATCCGGTAGTCGGCATCATTCATCTGCACGAGCGGATCGGAGCGGATATCGATCGGGACTTCTTGCACGGCCGGCGGCCCTGATCCTCCTTTCACGCTCAGCCGCGCCGTGTATCGGCCCGGAAGGACGAACGGTCCCGCCGGATCGCGCTGCCTGAACTGAGACTCTCCAGTCTGATTGGGCGGACGGCGCACGGTATAGGGCGGCGCCGTGCGAAGGTCCCATGTCACGCGATGCATTCCGCGTTTCTTGTTCGCGGTCAGCTCGCGCACTCGCTTTCCCGTCGCGTCGTAGATGCCGAGCGTGACATCTCCACCCTTCGCCAATGAATCGCGCAGGAAGTACGTGATGATCGAGCCGAACGCCGGGTTCGGGGCCGAGTACTCGCGATCGCCGGTAGCACCGGCGCCGCGGATTCCTCCGGGGACCGAGCCGTTCGGGTTGTACTCCGTCGCGGATTTTACCGGGAAGAGATAGGCGCCTACCCGGTTTGCCTCGCCGAGCTTTTCAAGTGGTGTGATGTCGTCGATGATGTAGATGCCGCGGCCGTGCGTGCCGATGACGAGGTCGTGCTCGCGAGGGTGGATCACAATGTCGTGCACGGCCACGGTTGGAATGTTGTATTTGAGCTGCGTCCACCAGCCGCCACCCAAAGCCGTGTAGAACACCCCGAACTCCGTGCCGACGAAGAGAAGGTTCGGCTCGGCGAGATCTTCGCGAATGACCTGCACTGAGCCGTTCGCGGGGAGATTGCCGGCGATCGATGTCCAATGAGCGCCGTAATCAGTGCTCCTCAGCACGTACGGTTTGAAATCATTGTTGCGATGATTGTCGAGCGTGGCGTACACCGTTCCTTCATTGAACCGTGAAGCGACCACTCGGCTCACGTACGTCTGGTCGGGAACGCCGGGGAGTTTCGTGTTCCTGTTCCACGTCGCGCCGCCATCGCGTGAAACGGAGATCACACCGTCGTCGGTTCCGATGTAGAGCAATCCCTGTTTCAGCGGAGACTCGTCGATCGTGCTGATATTGCCGTAGTCCGCCGTTCCCTGGTGCCTGGCGATGGCATCGCGCGGCCAGATCTTTCCCATTACCGGCAGGCTGTCGCGATTGAGCTGCCGAGTGAGATCGGGACCGAGCCGCGTCCATGCATCGCCGCGGTTGGTGCTCTTGAAGAGATAGTTCGCGCCGAAGTAGATCGTGTTGTGATCGTACGGCGAGATGAGCATCGGCGAGCTCCAGTTCCACCGATACGGCTTGCCGCCGAAATCCGGCAGTGGCTTGATCGTTTTCTGCTCACCGGTGCGAACATCGAAGCGGACGATGTCGCCACCCTGTGATTCTCCGTACACCGTGTTCGGGTCGACGGGGTCGATCTGCGCATAGAAGCCGTCGCCTCCGGTCGTGCGGATCCAGTCGGCGTTGGTGATTCCCTGGCGGTTGCGCGTCTGGCTCGGTCCGCCCCAGCTGCTGTTGTCCTGCAACCCGCCGTACACGTAGTAGAACGGCTGGCGCATGTCGGTTGCGATCGCGTAGTACTGGGAGATCGGGAGATTCGGGACGAAGTCGACGGTGCGGCCGCGATCGTGGCTGATGTAGACTCCGCCGTCGCATCCGATGATGAGATGGTTGGGATCCGCTGGGTCGATCCACATCGCGTGGTGGTCCGAGTGCGCGCCGCTTGCTGTGGTGCGGAAAGTTCGCCCACCATCCGTCGAGACCTGAAGCGACACTCCCATGAAATACACACGATCTGGATTCGTTGGATCGACTCGGATTTGTCCCATGTACCATGGATAGGAAAACCCGGTCCCCATCTTCTGCCAGCTGGCGCCCCGATCGTCCGAGCGATAGACGCTCGCTTCGGTGTTGCCTTGTGTTGCGCCGTTCCCCGTCACCTTCGTCTCGATCGTGGCGTAAACGACGTTCGGATTCGACCTGCTCACATCGAGGCCGATTCTTCCCACATCTACCTTTGGCAGGCCCTCGGTGAGCCTCGTCCACGTGTCGCCTCCATTGATGCTCTTCCAGAGTCCGCTGCCGGGACCGCCGCCGACGTAGGTGTATGGACGCCGCTCGCGCTGGAACGACGCGGCATAGATCACATCGGGATTGGTCGGATCGAAGATGACGTCGGTGAATCCGGTGTGAGCGTCAATGCTCTTGACGTTCTTCCAGGTGCGTCCGCCGTCCGTTGTCCGGAACAATCCGCGATCGCCGCCCGCTCCCCAGAGCGGCCCCGCTGCTGCGACGAATACGATTTCCGGATTCGTCGGATGGACAATGACGCGGCCGATGTGCTCCGATTTCCTGAGGCCCATATTCGTCCATGTCTTTCCGGCGTTCTCCGACTTGTAGACGCCATCGCCCCACGACGAGCTTCGCTGGTTGTTCGCCTCACCAGTGCCCACCCATATGATGCTCGGATTGCTCGGCGCCACCGCGATATCACCGATCGATGCGGAGGCTTGGCTGTCGAAGATGGGTTCCCAGGTGGTGCCGCCGTTGGCCGTCTTCCACACGCCACCGGACGCCGACGCGACATAGAACAGCTCGCCGAGCCGCTCACCGATTTGCGATTTGGGTCCCTCGGGAACCGCGAAAGCGACGACGCGCCCGCTCGTGACAGCCGGACCGATCGAGCGCCAGGGCAATTCCGCGAGACGCGCCGAATCCGCATCGAATACCACGGGCGTGGTCTTGGCGGTCGAAGTCGCCTGAGCGAGGAGAGTCGCGGGAAGAGACGCGAGGAGGGCGATCGCGAGAACGGGGCGCGAGAGCGCGTGCGGCATCGTTTAGTGGAGTGAAGAGACGGGGATAATCTCATTCACGGCCGTATTTTTTGCCAACTGGCTATCCCGTCTCCGACGCGTGAACGCTCCTTGCCGTGAAACGCTCCTGCCTCTACTCTGATTCATGCGCTCGAATGTCGTTCTGCTCGCGATCAGTCAACTGCTGCTGATCTCGAGCACCGCAACCGGTCAGAAGGATTCCGTATCGCATCCTGCCCACGAGCGGATGCCTGTGGGGGCCTGGATCGTACCTATCGGCATCGCGGCGTCCGCGGCACTCGATCCCGAGATGCGGGAGTGGGCGCTCCACACACATACTCGCTCTCTCGATCACTTCGCGAAATCAGTAAATCCTCTTGGGACTGCGCAGCGGCTCGTCCCCGCGATGGTGCTCACCTACGTCACCGCACTGCTGACGCATCACGAATTGCTCGCCGATGGAACGCTCAACACCGCCGCAGCCTACGTCGCGTCCGACCTCGTCGAATCAGCGCTCAAGCCGGTAATCGGTCGTGAGCGGCCGCACGTCGAAGGGAATTCGCATCGCTTTCACCCTTTTACGGCCAATGGTGACTGGCATTCGTTCCCATCCGCTCACGTGGCGCACATCACTTCCATCGCCCAGGCGATCTCCATGCAAACTCACTCGGGACCCATCACCGCTCTCTGCGGCAGTCTCGTCGCTCTCGTCGCCTGGGATCGTGTCTACGAAGACCAGCACTGGACGAGCGACGTGACAGCGACGATTGCCCTAAGCTCCGCGGTCAGCGGGGCGACGGTAAGATGGCTCCAATCGCACTGGTCGCACTCGCACGATGCCGAGCCAAGCGCCAGATAGCCGGACGCCACCGGGGCCACCCGCACGCTTCCCCGGCCATACCCTGATCCAGTTCGCGCGCCGCCGGCTCCCGTTCATGATAGAGTCCGCGAAAAAGTATGGCGACATTGTGTTCTTCAAGGTCGGCAACGAGCGGATCTACCTGTTCAACCACCCGGATCTCATCCGCGACGTGCTCGTCACGAACCAGAAGAATTTCACCAAGAGCCGCGCACTCGTGCGCGCCAAGCGTGTCCTGGGGGAAGGGCTTCTCACCAGCGAGGGTGAGTTTCATCTCCGCCAGCGGCGCCTCGCACAGCCCGCGTTTCATCGGGATCGAATCTCCGCCTATGGGAGATCGATGGTCGAGTACGCGGATCGGACTCGGTCGCGGTGGACCGATGGACGCTCGCTCGACGTGCACGACGAGATGATGAGGCTCACACTCGCGATCGTGGCGAAGACACTCTTCAGTGCCGATGTCGAGAAGGAAGCCGCCGAGATTGGGGAAGCGCTCACGACCGCGTTCGGGGCATTCAACATCGGTATTCTTCCGTTCAGCGAGCTCCTGGAGAAGCTGCCGCTTCCCTACATCAAGCGGTTCGAGGCGGCGCGCGCGCGCCTCGATGCAACGATCTACCGCATCATCGACGAGCGTCGCGCGACCGGGGAGGACAGGGGAGATCTGCTCTCGATGCTGCTCCTCGCACAGGACACGGAGGGTGACGGCGGCGGGATGACCGACACGCAGGTACGCGACGAGGCGATGACGATCTTCCTCGCCGGTCACGAGACGACCGCCAACGCGCTGTCGTGGACGTGGTACCTGCTGTCACAGCATCCAGAAATCGAGGCGCGCTTCCATCGGGAAGTTGACGCGCTTGGGCGTAGCCTACCGCGGCCCGACGATTTGGCGAATTTGCCCTACACCCGGATGATCCTCGCCGAGTCGATGCGTCTCTATCCGCCGGCGTGGGCGGTGGGACGGCGGGCAATCAACGACTTCGAGGCGGGCGGATATCACATTCCGGCGCGCTCGATGGTGCTCATGTCTCAATACATCACGCACCGCGATCCGCGCTTTCACCCCGAGCCCGAGAGGTTCGATCCGGAGCGATGGCTGCCGGAAGTTGCGGCGGCGCGTCCCAGGTTTTCCTACTTCCCTTTTGGCGGCGGGACGCGCATTTGCATCGGAGAGCAGTTCGCCTGGATGGAAGGAATTTTGATCCTCGCGACCATCGCCCAGAAATGGAAGTTGCGCTATGTCGGAAGCGCTCCTCCCGCAATCGAGCCGAGGATCACGCTGCGTCCGGGCGGGGGCCTGCGCATGCGGATCGAAGGGCGTTGACCAACACTCCAGCCAGACAGCCAGTATTCATAGTAGCAAGGCAGCTTTTCCGGCATGATCCCGTCCACCCCACACACATCCAATGAACAGATTCTCGTATCGTCGCGTTCTGTCGACGGCGTGTCTGATGCTCGCGCCGCTCATCCCAGCCTGGGCCCAGCAGACGTACCAGTCGCCGCCCGCCGATCTGGTGAAGATCCTCGAGGCGCCCGCGAATCCGGTCACTTCGATCAGCCCGAACCGACAGTGGGTTCTCGTCACGGTGAGCGACCCGCGCACGATCACGATCACCGACATGGCCGACTCGGCCTACTACCTCGCCGGCAGCAAGATCAGGGCGAATCCTGACTACCGAATCGAGAACATCGGCATCCGCTCTGGACTAGTAAGTAGCATAGGAGGAAAGATCGAGCGCGAGCTTCAGGTACCGGCCGGTGGACGCCTTGGGTCGACGGCGTGGTCAATAAGCGGAGATCAGCTCGCCTACACGACTGTCTCCAACGGTGGAATGGCGGTGGAGATTCTGGATCCGGCGACCGGACGCACGCGCCACCTCACCGCGTCGGGATTGTCGGGAAGAACCCGCGACCTCGACTGGTCGCGCGATGGAAAGAATCTGGCGTTCACCGTGACGACCCCAGCGGGCACTTCGCTCTGGGCCGCCGACGTTGGCAACGGCACGGCGCGACGCCTGACTCCCCCTACGCTCAACTTCACGACCGCCCGCGGAAATATCGTTGACGACGCGGGCTGCAACTGGCTCAACGGAAGGGCGCCCCTCGTGTGCAGACTGTGGCCCGCCAACCACGGCGCGACGCCAAGAGCATCTGAAGTTCCGACCGGCGTCATCGTGCAGGAATCGTACGGACGCTCGGCTCCCGCCCGCACCTACGAGTATCTGCTCCAGGGTCCGGGCGACGAAGCTCTCTTCGACTACTACTTCGACGATCAGCTTTCTCTTGTCGGACTCGATGGCAAGATCGCACCCATCGGACCGCCGGGAATCCACGCCCGTGTGACTCCCTCGCCCAACGGAAATTATCTGCTCGTTGAAACGGTGCAGCGGCCTTATTCCTACCAGGTGCCGATGGATGTCTTTCCCTCACGCACCGAGGTCTGGAATCTGAACGGAAAGGTTCTGCGCGAGATCAGGAACTCCCACGTCGCGGAAGAAGCGCCGAGCGCACGCGATGCGGTCGTGCCCGGAATCAGGATCATCAACTGGCGTCCCGATGTTCCGGCCACGCTGGTGATGGTCGAAGCGCTCGACAAGGGAAACCCCCGCACGGTGGTTCCGAAGCGCGACCAGGTATCTCTCCTGTCGGCGCCATTCACCGGAGCGGCGACACCGTTCGTTCAAACCGAATACCGCTACGGCGGAATCACGTGGGTTTCTCCCAACACTGCGTTCCTGACCGACCGGCTCTCGCGTGGTGCCAGGCAGCGCGTCTGGATGATCGATCCTTCAGCGCCTGCTGGTGGTACCCCGAAACTGATCTGGGATCGAAGCGCCGAGGATCGGTATTCCAATCCGGGGATGTGGGTGTTCGTGCTCGATCCATCGAGCGACCGTTTCGTTCCGCTCCGCTCGAGCGATGGCAATTACCTCTATCTCAGAGGAGACGGCGCTTCACCCGAGGGCGATCGGCCATTCGTCGATCGCTTCGACTTGACGACGGGCAAGACGGAAAGATTGTGGCAATCAACTGCTCCCAATTACGAGCGGGCACTTCAGGTAGTCGACCGCGATGCAGGTCGCATCATCACTCAGCGCGAGTCGCCGACTGATCCGCCAAACATTTTCCTCCGCGATCTCAGCGACAAATCGCTGACTCAGATCACGAAGCTCGGTGATCCAGCGCCTTACTTCGCCGACGTGAAGAGCGAGCTGATCACCTACACACGTCCCGATGGGGTGAAGCTGTCGGCGACACTTTACCTTCCCCCAGGCTACGACAAATCGCAGGGACGGCTCCCCTTCTTCTTCTGGGCGTATCCGCGCGAGTTCCAGTCCGCCGATGCTGCTTCACAGCTCGCGGGATCTCGGTATGAGTTCAAGCGGCCTGGCCGGCAGAACTATCTGATGCTGCTCATGCATGGCTACGGCGTTCTCGACGGACCGACAATGCCGATCGTGGGTGCCAACGGCAAGGAGCCGAACGACAGCTACATCCAGCAGCTCGTCGCCAGCGCTCAGGCTGCCGTAGACAAGATCGTGGACATGGGCGTCGCCGATCGCGATCGCATTGCTGTTGGAGGGCATTCCTACGGCGCCTTCATGACCGTCAATCTTCTCGCGCACTCCGACATCTTCCGCACCGGAATAGCGGAGAGCGGGGCTTACAACCGCACGCTCACGCCGTTCGGCTTCCAGTCAGAGCCGCGCACATACTGGGAGGCGCCGGAAATCTATAACGCGATGTCTCCGTTTAACTACGCGAACAAGATCAAGGCACCGGTGCTGCTGATTCACGGTCAGCGCGATGACAACTCGGGGACCTTCCCGATCCAGTCCGAGCGCCTCTTCGCGGCGATCAAGGGGAACGGCGGCAATGTTCGCTACGTCCAGCTCCCGCTCGAGCCGCACGGCTACACCGCGCGCGAGACGCAGCGTCACCTGCTATGGGAGTACATCAACTGGCTCGATAAATACGTGAAAAATGCTTCGCCGCGGCCAGCTACCTCGGCGACGGGAGGCTCACAAGTACCGAAGTAGCAACGAGTACGAAGGCGGCGAACGTCAGCTCCATTGTCGCCGAGCGGCGAATGATCTCCTCCGATCCTTCGCCGCCGAGTGATGGGCGGACGCGCCGCCAGTTCCACGCGCCCAGCACGACGACGATGACCACGAAAATGAGCTTGCCGACGAGCGCTATGCCGTAACTCGTGGTCCAGAGAGACGAGAGCCGCTTCAGATTCAGCCACGCCGTGGTGACACCCGTGATTGCCACGATCGCCGCCGCTACGAGCGCGAGCGACGAAAAGGAATTCACGAGATCCCCGATCAGCTCCGCGCGCTGGACGCCGGTGCTCGTGCTCCTGATCATCCTTCGAATTCCGATCAGCATTAGCACCAGCAGCGTGCCGAGCTAGGTGGACGCGGCGAAGATGTGGACCGCGTTCACCTTGTTGGGGAATCTGCCGGTGTAGACGGGTTGCAGTACCGCGGCGAGAATCCCGATCGCGGCCAGCATCCACCCGACCGACGACGATGCGCGAACGAGCGCGAACCCCACCAGGGCGAGAGCCAGCATAGTCATCCTGAATTCGAATTGCGCCATGTTCTTGGGCAGTGATTCGGCGAACGCCTTGTGATGCGCGATCGAGTCGATGTACGGGCCGCCGAGATAGGATAGCCCGAGAAGGACGATGCCGAGGATGCCGAGCAGCGCGGCGTTGTCGGCGCGGAGGATTGCCTTCGCCTCGTCCGACATCCCGCGAATCTGCCTCACGATCCCGAATCGGAATCCAATCGCGCCGATCGCCAGGAAGTAGCCGACGAACTGCAGCAGCTCGAAGAACGCTTTGGTGAAGGAGAAGCCGGGCGGTCGGCCGCCCGGTCCGGCCGGACCCCCGGGCTGGCCGCCGGCAGGAGCGGTGTCCTGAATCGTCTACGCGACTGCTTGCAGCAGGGCTATCGCTGCTCTCACTGGCTTTCTCCCAATCAGTTATTTCAAAGTCTTCTGAATCGATTCGGCCCTGTCGAGGTGGCCCTGGATTACCGGCGCGGCCTTCTGGATCAGGTTTTTCAGCTCGGCGGTCTGCGTCTGAGCCGCGGCCTTGGTGGCCAGGTCGAGAACCTGCTTGTGCACATCGACTTCGCCATCGATGTACGCCTTGTCGAAGTCCTTGCCCTTGGCCGTCGAGTTCAGCGTGTCCATGTGCTTCTGTGCATCGGACACGAGATTGTCGTCGGCGGCTGGGGCCGGTGTGACATTCAGCTTTTTCGCCAACGCCTCACCCTGTGCACGGAGCTGGTGATGATCGAGCATCATCCGCTTTCCGAAGTCGCGGACGGCGGCGGCGGTCCCCTTTGTCGCCGCGAGGGCCCCCGCGACGCTATCGGCCATGTTCGCTTCATCGAGCAACGCGACGATGTTGGCGTCCGTCCAGGTGCCTGACGTTGGCTCGGCGGCCGCCATGGCCGAAGTGTCGGCGGACACGGTGCTCGAGGCGGCCGTCGTGTCCGTGCCGTAGTTCTCCTTCTTGCTGCATGCGGCAAGTGTCAGCGCCGCGATGGCGAGCGTCGCCACCCTACATCTCGATCCATTCATCAACATGGTCCTCTCCCTCCCCTCCCCATCCCAGGGGTCAAGAAAAAAAACCGCACGATAATAATTGAGGCAGCATTTTTCGTTTTGTCGGTAACTCTGGCAAAAACCGTACACACGACCGTGTTCTTGCTATTGCGTTCGCGCGCCACCAACGGTGGAGAGAAGCGTCTGGTCGAAGAGGTCGAACTTCGTCAGATCATAGGTCATGGCACTGGCCCCAAGTCTGAGCGTTTGGCATTGAGTCCTGACATGGTTCCGAACCTATATTAACCGCTGCAATTTCCTTCTTCATCACCCCGGCCATGCGCATCCATCCTCTCTTCATCGCCACGCTGATACCTGCCACGGCACTGGCGCAGAAATCAGCTTCGTCAGACGCCCTCCGGCCAATCACATTCCTGGACAGGCAGTACCAGCGGGATGTCGGATCCCCGACACCGAGTCCCGACGGCAAATGGCTGCTCTACACGCTCTCCACCCCGGACTGGAACCAGGCCAGGCGGCAGACCGACATCTACCTCGTTTCGGTCAAGGATGGGCTCGCATCGACGAAGCAGATGACGTACACGAAAGACAAGAACGAGACGTCGCCCCGCTGGTCCCGCGATGGAAAGCTTTTTGTCTTTCTCTCGAACAGAGACGCACCTTCTGCGCCTTCAGGAGGAAGCGCGGCGGCTGGTGGCGGAAGTGCGGCGGGCCAGAATCAGATCTACATCATGCGCCCCGACGGCGGGGAGGCCCGAAAAATCAGCGACGCCAAGGAGGGCGTCTCGACGCTCGACTTCAGCAAGGATGGGAGATGGCTCGTTTACCGGAGCGGAAAGTCCGACGAGGAACAGCTCTACGCCCTGCCAGTCGCCGGAATCGACTCCGCGAAGCCGGTGCAGCTCACCCATCAGCAGGCGGGTGTAGGTCTCTGGAAATGGTCTCCCGACAGCAGGCGCATCTATTTCGTCACCGCCGACACCCTCGACAAGGACGAGAAGCTCCGCATGGAGAAGAAGTTCAACGTCGCCATCCGGAACATGGCGACTCCCCTCTCCAGCCTGTGGGTGCTCGACATCGACGCGAAGAAAGCGACGAGACTCACCCGCGACACGACCATCACCGTGACCGATTTCAACATCTCGGCCGACGGACGCTGGATCGGCTACCACGGAGCGTCAGCCAACCGCTACATGCGGAACATCACCGAGCAGGACATCTACGCCGATCTGTATCTGCTCGACACCTCGACGGGCGGCATCGAGCGGCTGACGAACAACACCGAAGTTGGCGAGAGTCATCTCGAGTTCTCGCCCGACAGCAAGTGGATCGCCTTCTCGGCGCCGGACGACATGACGCAGTACAGCATGACCAACAATCGCGTCTACCTGCGGCGCGTCGACGACCGGGCCGGCCAGCTCAGAAAATTGGGTGGGACTTTCGACGGTGATGTCTCGATTGGTTTCTGGTCGAAGGATGGCAAGACCATCTACTTCAACGAGGGGATCAAGACCACGAGCCAGCTGATGGCGCTCGACACCGACAAGAACACCGTTCGCCAGGTGTCGAACGTCCGCGCGTCGCTCAATGCCAACGAGGACGACGATTCCAGGCTCCTGCTGCTGAACTACGCCGATCCTCATACTCCTCCGACGCTGTTCATGGTCGCATCGGTCGATCAGATCCCGGTTCGCGCGAGCTGGCGCCAGCTCACCGACGCCAATCCGCAGGTCCGCGGCTTCGCCCTCGGCGACGAAGAGGAGATCAACTGGAAATCGACGGACGGAAAGATGGTTGGCGGGATTCTCATCAAGCCCGTTGGTTATCAACCCGGTACGCGCTACCCGCTGATCGTCGCGATTCACGGCGGGCCCGCATCCGCCGACGTGCTCGGCTTCAACGGCGGCTACGGCGCGCAGACATACGCCGGCGCGGGGTACGCGGTATTGATGCCCAACTACCGTGGCTCGACGAATTATGGCGAGAAGCACAAGACCGACATCGTCGGCAACTATTTCCAGAAAGGATACGAAGACATCATGACCGGTGTCGACTACCTGGTCTCGCAAGGAATCGTCGACAGCACGAAGATGGGAGTGCTCGGCTGGAGCGCCGGCGGCCACTGGTCGAACTGGATTCTCACCCACACCAACCGGTTCAAGGCGATCAGCACCGGAGCCGGAACGTCCAACTGGATCTCGATGTACGCTGAGAGCGACGTGCAGAGAAACCGGCAGTTCTATCTGGGCAACAGGCTGCCGTACGACGACTTCGACGCCTACTGGAATCAGTCGCCGCTCAAGTACATCAAGAACGCCCGGACTCCGACAATGATCCACGTCGTCGAAGGAGACCCCCGCGTGCCGCGCCCGCAGTCGGAGGAGCTGTTCATGGCGCTCAAGCGTCTCGGGGTTCCGACCGAGCTGTACGTCTATCCCGGTAACACTCACGGGATCCCGGATCCTCGCAATCAGCTTCTCAAGTCGGTCGCTGAGATGGCGTGGATGGACTACTGGGTGAGGGGAAGCGGGAAGAAGTTCGCGTGGCGTGAAGTGCTGAAGACGCTCGACCCTGAAGGTTCTGTCGCCACAGCGACAGCAACCTCGAACTAAACATCAGGCCAATGACTCGATCCCGCACACTACGCGTAGTTGCCACTTACGCCGCGATCCTTCTCGCGGGTGTGATCGCCTGCGCTGCCGCACGCGTCGGCCAAACAGGAGTGGGCCGCCTACAGATTGTTCGCGCTGATACCGCTGCTCTTCGCCGAAAGCTCGACTCGATCGCGGACGCGCATCACGGCGTCGTCGGTTACAGCGTCATCGATCTCGAGACTGGCGCGCGCATCAACCGGCGCGGAGACGAGACCTTTCCCACCGCCAGCCTGATCAAGGTTGCGATTCTCGTGACGGTATACGATCTCGTGGCGAAGGGCCAGCTCTCGCTCGACGATCCGCTCACTGTGCTCAAGATCGACCAGGTGCCGGGCTCGGGGGTCACCCAGTTCCTTCACAACGGAACGGTGCTCACCGTCCACGACGCGGTGTGGCTCATGTCCACGATCAGCGACAACACCGCGACAAATCTTCTGCTCGACCGGATCATCATCCGGCGTGTCTGGGCGAAGATGGATTCACTCGGGCTCCAGCACACGCGCGTTCATTCGAAGAGTTTCCTCCGCAGCTCGAGCGTCGCGATGGACAGCTCGGTGAAGTACGGACTGGGTGTGACGACTCCGAACGAGATGGCGCATCTGTTCGAGCTGATGGCGCAGGGCAAGGCGGTGAACCCCACTGCCGATTCCGCTATGCTCGACATCCTGGAGCACAACACGACGGACTACATGCTTCAGCGCTACATCGAGGGAGCGCGCGCCGCCCACAAGGATGGCGAGACGGACGCTGTTCGAACCGAGTGTACGCTCTGGTACCTTCGCAACCGCGTCGTGGCTTGCGTGATGACCAAGGAGAACAAGGATCAGCGCTGGGTTCTCGACAACGAGCCACAGCTCACACTCGCCAACATGGGGCTCGCGATTATCAACGCTTTCGGAGGAGTGCCACCGGCACCGCCCTCGTCCTAGGGCGACGCCGCCAGAACTGTCCGGGCCCGATAGGGGGAAAAGCGCTTCAGCCGCAGAAAATGCTTCTCCACCAGCGGCCATGCCCATCCGTTCGCGGAGATTCCGAGATTCGAACGGTAACCGGCGCTGCGGTCACGACGGAGTCGACAAGACCTAGATTACTCTGTGCCTTCCGCTCGCGCGCGCAGCTAGCGCTCTCACATCCGCTGGCGTGAGCAGCGTCTCGTAGTGGGCGGAGCGCTCATCATGGTGGGTCAGGAACTTTCCGGCCCCCGGCGCGATCACTGCCCGCTCGTAATCGTTACCGGCGAATGCCTTCACCGCCACCATGTCGGTGAACTGCGTGATCGTAAGGAATTCGATCTCGTTGTTGGCGGCCTCGCGTCGCAATAGATAAGCGCCGTTGTAGCCCCTGACTCGATGAATTCCGAGCAAAACCTCCGCGCGAAGCAGAGACTCGTATTTATCCGCGTTCTCCGTTGTCGTCCAGCCGTGCCAGATTCTGCTGATCATACTGTGCACCTCATTGTCCTTCCCGTCATTTTTCTTCCCTTAATTTCGCTACTTGCCATCTCCGACGCGTAGTTGACGCGTCAAGAACCCAGCCACCGCGCTGCCCACTCGCACAGAATTGGCTCGGCGCATGAGGTAGTGTGTATCTGAGAAGCACCGGCGACCTCGCGATGACGCGGCTGATGCATTTTGATCCTCAGTGACCGGTGCGTTCTACCGTTTTACCGGTGAAGTTCTCGGTGCTCAGATCCTTGGATGATAGCGAGCGCACGTACGCTGTCAGCATCCAGATCTGATCGTTGGAGATGCGTCCTCCCCACGCCGGCATCCCGTCGGGCCTTCCCTCATAGATCGATTCGAACACATCACCGGGCGATCCGCCGAAGTGCCACCGCCCGTCCTGAAAGCTCGGGCCCATCGCGCCGGATCCGTCCGCCCCATGGCAGTCGAGGCAATTGTATCCCACGTACAGTTTCGCGCCGGTCGCAATTGCCCCTTTGTCCCCCTCGTAGAGATTCTTTATCGGCAGCGGCTTTATCTGCAACGGAAATCCCGCCGGCAGGATTTCCGTGTGCTCGATGAAGCGCAGGCTGTCGCCGGCAACGAAGTAGTTGCTGGTTGCGCTATCTGCACCAGCTGCCGATGTCGTACCCGTTCTCCGCGAAGATGTGTCTCCCGCAGCTCCTGCTGTCTCGTGACTCCGCTGTGAGCTACAGGAGATCGACATGAGGAGGATCAGCAAATGCTGCGGAAGACAGCGAGGCATCTTGGGATTCTCGAGTTTAGCGACTAATCAGGGCCGAGGCGCGTGAACATCCACTCTCCCACAAGCGGCGACGTCACCATCGTAGCCGTAGTCTCAGAGCAAGCCGCTGCAACCGCCACAAAAGCCAGACACAAGGCAGACATAGCAGGACGCATACAAATACCTCCGCGAAGATCTAGGGTTGCATTAGCCATCACAGCGAAAACACGAACAGCTCGCCGCCCCAGCTCGTCCATCGGGCGATGTCGGGCAGAGTCGTTCCCCGCTCGCGAACATCGTACGGGAGATTGGCCGCGACATCTCCGGCGATGAGAAGTCCCATGTCACCACCTATTCCCGCATAAATCGCGACATACTGTTTCCCGTCGGGGCCGGTGTATGTCACCGGATTCCCGACCACGCCCGAGCCAACCTTGAACTGCCAGAGCACCTTGCCGTTCCGGGCGTCCACCGCCTTGAACCAGCCGTCGAGCGTTCCGTAAAACACGACGCCACCCGCTGTCGCGAGCGCGCCTCCCCACACGGGATATGGCTCCTTGATTCCCCATATCTTTTTGCCGGTCGTGGCGTCCCAGGCGATGAATTCGCCGCGATAACCGCCCGGCCCTCCCTTCTCGGGCGCGTTGCCGCCGATGAATGGCGTGCCGGCGATGTAGGTGACCGCGCGTGCCTGAAAATCCATGCAGAGATTGTTCGTCGGAACGTAGAAGAGGCCCGTCTGCGGGGAGAACGCAGCAGGCTGCTGATTCTTACCGCCCTCGAGGCTCGGACAGATGTCCTTCACGTTTTTATCCTGCGCCGTCTTCTTCGTTTCCACGACCTTGGGACGACCGGTCGCCATGTCGATTCCAGTGGACCAGTTCATCGGCACGAACGGCTCCGCCAGGAGAATTTCGCCAGTAGCGCGGTCGATAGTGTATGCGAAGCCGTTGCGATCGAAGTGCACGAGCACCTTGCGTGTCTGCCCCTTGATCGGTAGGTCGACGAGGATGTTCTCGTTGACAGCGTCGTAGTCCCACATGTCGTGCGGCGTCACCTGAAGCGCCCACACCATCTCGCCCGTGTCCGCATCGCGCGCCAGAATCGAGGCAGTCCACTTGTTGTCACCGGTGCGCTGGTTCTCGTTCCACGGTCCGGGATTGCTGGTGCCGTGATAAATGAGATTGAGCGCGGGATCATATGAGAGCCATCCCCACACCGCGCCACCGCCGGTTTTCCAGGTGTCGCCCGGCCACGACGTGGCGCCAAGGTCCTTCCCCCGGTCGTGGGCGTAGAACGTCTTGAATTTGGGACCGACCTTCACGTCCTTGTCGGGCCCGATGTTGTAGGCGCGCCAGACTTCCTTTCCAGTATTTGCATCGAGCGCGGCGATCCAGCCACGCACTCCCATCTCGCCACCGCTCGACCCTACGATGACTTTCCCTTTCACCACTATCGGCGCCATCGTGATCGTCTCGCCACGCGAGAGATCACCCATCTTCGCGCGCCATACCTGATTGCCCGTCGACGCGTCGACGGCGATGGTGTGTCCGTCCAGCAGGTTGTAGAAGATCTTTCCATCGGCGTAGGCGGCGCCGCGATTCACCACGTCGCAACACGCTCTGCCGATCGCCTGCTGGGAGTTCTCGGGACGGAACTTCCACTTGAGCGGCTGTCCGGTCTGCGCGAGGTCGATCGCGTACGCGACGTTGGGATACGGCGTGACGACGTACATCGTGTTGCCCACGACGAGCGGCTGTCCCTCGTGCCCGCGCAGCACGCCAGTCGAGAACGCCCACGCCACGTGGAGACTCGCCGCGTTTTGCGGAGTGATCGAAGCGAGCTCGCTGTAGCGCGAGCTCGCGTAATCGCCCGCAGGCATCTGCCATTCACCAGGAGGGCCGGCGTGCGCGACGGCGATTCGCGCGCCCGACACGGACCCAGTCCCCGTTGCGGCGCTCGACGTCGCCTGCGGACCCGAGCTGGAAGTGCTGTCGGCGGCCGCGCTCTTGTCCCCACCGCTGCAGGCCGCCAGGGCGATCAGCGGCAGAATCGCGGCGCGCCCGCGTAAGACTCGCTTCATCTCCTCTCCTCTGTGCTGCGGACTACTTCGGAATCAGATAATCCTGAGCCGCTATGATCTGCCAGCGATCATTGCGGCGCTGCCAGGTGTCGGTGAATTGATATCGCCGGTCGAACGGACCCTGCTTTCCCTTCCCTCTGAGATGCAGTACACCAGTAATGACCTGCACATCCCCGAAATTATGAGCCTTCATTCCCTCGTTGCGCGCCCATTCGACGCGATCGGGGCCTGTCACGCTCTTAATCACATCATTGCGATCCATGACGGACGCATTTTCGGTGTACACGAAGTTCGATGCGAGAAGACGATCGAACGTGCGCGTATCGCGTTTGACCAGCGCCACCGTCCACTCATCCTCGAGCTTGATCGGGGGAAGGAGCCGAGCCTGGGTGCGCGAGGTGGTCGCCGGAACAGTGCCCGGAATATTCGGAATCGGCGTCGGTTTTGGTGGCGGGTTACGACTGGCCTGGCCGCAAAGCGGCGCCGAGCAAAGAGACAGCAAAAGGAATGCAGTCGACGAGCGTCTCATCAGTATTCTCCTCGGTCAGAGCCGTTCACTTAAGTGCAACATCCGCGGTTCGGCTGCAAGCCTCCGGCTGACATCCTGTTCTGTTGCCGTTGGTCTTGCCGTTGGCGTTACCATCACACGATATACGGAATGAAGCGCTTCGTCTCCCTCGTGTAGGAACGGTAGGCTTCGCCAATGGTGTCGAGCAGCGCTCGCTCCTCGATCACTACGCGATAGCCGTAGGTCGCGATCGTGACGATCGTGAGAAGCGCGAAACTGAACCAGCTTCCCAGCGCGAGTCCGATTCCGATGAACATCATCATGCCCGCCGTATACGACGGATGCCGCACCAGGTGGTAGGGACCGGCGCGAATCACCGGCTGATCGGGTCTCGCCCTCACGTCTCCAGTGAAATACTGACCGAGCGTGCGCCAGCAATAGCGTCGCAGCAAGCTGCCGAGAAGTATCAAGGCTACGCCGACCGCAAACAGCGACAGCTGCACACTTCGCGGAAAAGACCACGCCCGGACGAACGAAAGGGGAAATGCCAGAAAAAGGGCGATCCACATTCCGCCGAGCAGCACTCTCAATGAACCACTGTCCCTGGAGTCCGCGCGCTTCGCGCCTTCGACGCCGCCCTGCACGACCTTCCACTCTGGCAGGAATGCCCAGATGTAAACTGCCCAGAAGACTAGGGCATGAGGCCAGACAAAAGGCAACGGTCTCATGCGCGCTCCATCACGGCTTAACCGCACTCACGACATGCGCGCGAAGTGGCACGCGAAGAGGCCGCGCGCCGAACCGTTCCTCCACGGCACGAGCTACGGCTCGCACGATCTCGTCGATATTGGCGGTCCCGCGCTCCCTGATCGTATTGATCACTGGATTTCCTCTCACCAGTCCCAGTGCGGCGCTCTCAGGCGATTCGCTGCTCCCCGTGAGTGAGAGAGTTTCGATCACGATCTCCTTGAATCCTGCCTCTTCCACCAGGCGCCGCACTTCACTCACGTCCCCCAGTCCGAACGGTATCTGATAAAAGTCCGGTGCGTCCGTCCGGAAGAACTTTCCGATCGTCGAGTGCGTGATCATCCCGACTGGATTCCGCTCAAGCGAATCCCAAACGTTGAAGATGAGAGCCCCGCCTTTCTCGAGCACGCGATTGAACTCGCGCAGTCCCTTGTGCTTGTCGGGAAAGAACATCACGCCGAATTGACAGACGACGGCGTCGAACGACTCGTCCGGAAAAGGGAGGTCCTGTGCGTCTGCCTGCCGCCACTCGGCACCGCGCCCGTCCGCTCCAATCTTATGCTGGGCGTATTCGAGCATCGGCGTATTGAGATCGGTGACCGTCAGCGCGGTTCCCCGCGGCAGCGCCTCGAGTAGCCGACGCGAAGCTATCCCGGTCCCTGCCGCAATCTCGAGAACTTTCCGGGGTCGCCGCTTTGCGACTCGGTCGGCGATATCCGCCGCGTACGGTTCGAAGAGAAGTTCTCCGAGGTGCTGGTCGTACATCTCCGGAATGGAGCCGTCGAACCGCGTGCTCTCTTCAGAGACCGTCTTATTACTCATGGCCGGTTCAGACCAAAGCCTTCTCTATGTCCGAATAATCCGGATCGGGAAGATCGGCGTACACCGGGTTGGAGAGGTAACGCTCCCCGAAATCGCAGATCACGGACACGATCAGCTTGCCCTTGTTCTCCGGCCGCGCCGCCACCTGCAGGGCTGCCCATGTAATCGAGCCCGAGGAGATTCCCGCGAAGATCGCTTCCTCGCGCGCAAGCCGGCGGGCCGTGGCGATAGCGTTGTCGTTCGTCACCTGGATCACTTCCTGGTAGACTTTTCTGTCGAGGTTGCCAGGGATGAAGCCCGCGCCGATCCCCTGCTGTTTGTGCGAAGCAGGCTCACCGCCCGACAGCACCGGGCTCTCCGCGGGCTCGACCGCGATGATTTTGATCCCCGGTTTCTTCTCGCGGAGAAATCGCCCCGCGCCGGTGATCGTACCGCCCGTTCCAACACCGGCAACGAAGATGTCCACCGTTCCGTTCGTCCCTTCCCAGATCTCGGGCCCAGTCGTTCTGTAATGCACCGCCGGATTCGATGGATTGTCGAATTGCCTCGGCATCCACGCCCGGTCGCCAAGCCGCGCCAGGATTTCTTCCGCGCGAGCGATGGCTCCCTTCATCCCCTTCGGACCCTCGGTCAGCAGGACGCGACAACCCAGAGCACGCAGAATGTTCCGTCGTTCGATTGTCATCGTCTCCGGCATCGTGAACACGCAACGAAATCCGCGAGCCGCCGCCGCGTAGGCGAGGCCGATGCCGGTGTTTCCGCTGGTCGGCTCGACGATGAACATTCCAGGACGCAGCGATTTGTCGCCGATCGCGTCGTCGATCATTGCCGCGCCGATGCGATCCTTCACGGAACTGAACGGATTGAATCCTTCGTGCTTCACGACGATGCGCGCCGGCAAGCCCGCCCCAACGCGATTGAGCTGGATGAGCGGAGTCTCGCCCATGGTCTCCGTTATGTCGCGGTATATCCGACGCTGTGCCACAATTCCTCCTTCGGTCGAATTGTAAATAGCACCATCAATGCGCGCCCGGCAAATTCCCACTCTGAATCCGTACCCACTCTGAAACCGTAGATTACCATCAGGTCCACTCCCGACGACCGTCGCATCGTATCGCGAGGCCCGATTGATCCAGGTTCAAGTCCAGAATAATCCCACGACTCCAGCGCTCGCACCGAGCGCTGCCGCGCGCAGCGCGCCGAGCGCGAGCGCCATTTATGAGGGTTTCAGAGCGCAGCGCCGAGAGCTGAATAACCAGCTCGACAAGCTCGAGAGCACGCGCAGGGAAATCACCAGTCAGCTCGAAGACGTGTCAGCCGGGTCGCCGGAGCGAAAGCCGCTCGAGACTCGGATGACCGATATCGACTCGAGAATTACGACTGTGGACCAGATGCTCGCCTCCAACGCGACGGATATTTCGAAAGCCGCTGCCATTCCGGGAGCAGTGGTCGAGCCGCCGCGCGTCATAAACGAGGGCCCGCCCCAGGAGGCCTACGCTCTCGGCGGAATATTCATGCTGGTCGTGCTGCTCCCCATATCGGTTGCATTCGCGCGCAGGATCTGGCGTCGAAGCGCCGCCGCCGTCGCGGCATTCCCGCGGGAGATTGGCGAAAGATTGCTTCGCATGGAGCAGGCGCTCGAGGCCACCGCCGTCGAAGTCGAGCGAATCGGAGAAGGCCAGCGCTTTCTCACCCGGCTTTTCACCGAAGGAGAAGGTGCGCGGTCTCTGGGTGCTGGCGCGGTGCAGCCGCTCGAGCGCAAATCAGTGAAGGCGCCGGAGCGACTTCCATAAACGAGGAGCCGTCTTAAACCAGGATGGCTCCTTCCGTCGGTCGTCCGCCACCGTTGACACAAGATCGGCGGCAATTCTTACCAGTTCCCCTGCTCTCCCATCACCTCGATCGCGCGCACCAATCGGTCCGCCGCGTGACGCCAGTTCGTCTGGACGGCACGTTGAGCCGCTCCGGAGTTGCCGGTGCGGATCGCATCGACGATCACATCATGTTCGGTCCCGGCGGTCGGCACCGTGTCGAGCAGCAGCGCGATATACATCCTGATGTAGCGCTCGGCCTGCGGTTTCACTGCGTCGTGCAGCGAGCGCAGTCGCGCCCCCGCGCCAGCTTCGACGTAGCGCCGGTGAAATTTCTCGTCGAGCTCGTACAATTTTCCCGGCTGCGCGCCCTTGGCCGATGCGGCGCGTCGGAACTCGGCGTTGAGCGTCGCCAGTTCCTTCGCCAGCGTCTCCCGCTGGGCTTCGCCTAAACGTGCCGCACTCCGGGCGGCGAGACCCTCGAGCTCGCCGACGATCTCGAGCAGCTCTCCAACGTCCTCGCGCGTGAGCGGCGCGACGGTCATGCGCGCCTGGTGCGTGGCCGATGCGACGACGTAGCCCTCTCGCTCGAGCCGCTGAAACGCGGCGCGAACCGGTGTCCGGCTGACGCCAAAACGCTCAGCGACTTCGGTTTCCACGATCCGCGCCCCCGGGGCCAGCTGCCCACGGACAATGAGATTCCGCAGCGAGTCGTAGAGTTTGTTCGCCCGCTCAGTGGCACCTGTGACGCGTCGTCCCCGCTCCGGCGAGGAGCGCGGTTTGGTAGCAGCTCGTCTCTGCACGATGCCGCCAATATAACGACGCCCGGCGCGCACGACGTCGCCTTCTTGCGCCTCCTGCCCGTCCCGGTTATTCTAGGCACGGTCCTTTGTATACAATGCCGCATCCAAGGGAAGCGGCACTTTGGCACACCAATGAATGGGTTGGAGCGGTTCTCCCCGAATCCCCGGTTCGGCGCCGCATCTGCTCAGGAGCGGCAGGTCCGCGAGTTTCTCGATTTAACCACCGCGGCCTGCCGCGCGCTGTTACACAGAGCTAGACCGCTGGAGCGATTGTCACATCCGGACCTTCGGTTCGCCTTCGCCAGAATCGTTTACGCCGGTGGGCCGGAGTGACGAGCAGTTCCACGATCGCAAGGATGCCGTCCACGGCAAGAGCGAGCGCCGCGGCCGGTAGCGCTCCGGAAAGAATCATCCGCGTGTCCGCGAGAGCGAGACCCGCCACTATGGGCTCGCCCAGACCTCCAGCTCCGATGAACGCGGCGAGCGTTGCTGCTCCCACAGTGATGACGGCGGCAGTGCGGATCCCCGCCATGATCACCGGTGCCGCCAGTGGAAGGCGCACCCATAGCAATCGTTGCGTGGGAGTAGTGCCAAGCGCTTCAGCGGCAGCGACCGCGTCGGGATCGGCGTCGCGCACCCCCGTATATGTCCCGCGCGCAATCGGATACAGCGCGTAGAGCCCGAGTGCCACCAGTGCTGGCGCGACACCGACGCCGAGGAGTGGAATCATGAACGCGAGCAGAGCGATGCTTGGAATCGTCTGCAGTACTCCGAGTGCGCCGATCGTCGGCTCCGCAATTCGTCGAGTCCGTTCGAGTCCAAGTCCGAGTGGAACGGCAATGATCACAGCGGCGAAGAGAGCGAATGCGACGAGCTCGAGATGCCGCACCGTGAGTGCGGCTATCGTTGCCCGGCGATCCCACAAATACTCCACGAATCCCGACTTCCACGCCGATGGTGCAGCCTGCGCATCGTGCGCGGCGCCAGTGAGCCCAAGCGCGACTAGCTCATCACCTGCCACGCGGCGGACATCTTCGCCATCCACTTCTACCCGGCGATTGAGCTGTCGCATTGTCTTCTCATCCAGACGCCCGCTCAGAAGCGTGAGCGCCGCGATTGCGCCAGGCACCTGGCTGTCGAGCCGACTGGATACGAGCGCGGCCGCTTCGTACGGAGGAAAGAAGTGCTTGTCGTCGATCAGGGTGACCAGATCGTAGCGGGCAAGCAGCCCATCCGTCGAATAGCCATCGATGACATCCACCGCGCCCGACGCGAGCGCCTGGTATTTCACCGCCGGCGCTAGCGGCCTGACAGCGCGAGGTCTCAATCCATAGACGCGAGACAGGCCGACGAGTCCATCGCTTCTCCCGATGAAATCAGCGGTGAACCCAGCCGTCAGATGCGAACTCTCGCGCGCGAGGTCGCTGAGCGTGCGAAGATGGTAGCGGCTTGACGTCGATCGCGTGACGGCGATCGCGTACGTGTTCTGAAAGCCAAGTGGCGGGAGCCAGCGTACGCGGTACAGATTCGCAAACCGACGCGCGACGTGCGCAAACACTGCCCGCGGATCGGCGGCGACCGAGTCGGGCAACGTGTCGTGCAGGATCGCGATCAGTCCTGTCCCCGTGTACTCGGGATAGGCATCGATCGCGTCGGTACGGAGCGCACCAAACGCGATCTCGGTTGCGCCAAGTCCGGGCTTCCGATCCACTCTGAATCCGCGGGATTCGAGCAGCTGCGAGAACATCTCCGCCAGCAGATACGACTCGCCGAACGGCTTCGACGCGATGACCACTGGACGATTCTGCCGTTGGGCAGCAAGTACGATGGGTATTGCGGGGACGGTCATCGTGGCGATCAACAAGATGCGGATTCGTAGCCTGCATCTCATGCGCGCAACGCCTCTAGTCCGGCTCGCGCCCGGTCTATCAGCCGCGCGACGTAATCCGTGGCCGGTGCACGAATCAAATCTCGCATGCTCCCTCGCTGCTCGATCCTGCCCTTCCTCATCACGACCACTTCTTCCGCTAGACGTCCCGCTTCGGCCAGATCATGCGTGACCAGCAGCGTGGTGACGGCGAGATCGTGGCGCAGATTGTCGAAGCTTTCCTGTAGCTCCGCGCGCGAGATTGCGTCCAGTGCTCCGAACGGCTCGTCGAGCAGAATCACACCGGGCCGGGCCGCGATGCTCCGCGCCAGTGCCACACGCTGGCGCTGGCCACCCGATAGCTCGTGAGGGAAACGCGAGCCGAATTGCGACGAGGAAAGTCCAACGAGCTCGAGCGCGCGCCGAGCTGCGTCGGCGGAATCAGGCATGTGCTGAAGCGTCGGCACGAGTTCGACGTTCCGCAGCACTCGCCAGTGCGGAAGCAGCCCGCCGTGCTGCTGCACGTACCCGATTCCGCGCCGCAGAGACACCGGCGACTGTGTTCGAACATCCTTGTCGCCTACCATCACCTGCCCACGATCCGGCTCTACCAGCCGGTTGAAGCAGCGAAGGAGTGTCGTCTTTCCGGAGCCGCTTTCCCCGACGAGCGCTGTCGCACGTCCCGCTGGAATGTCGATGCTCACGTCGTCCAGAGCGACGACGTTGCCGAAACGGTGCAAGACGTTGCGCGCGGCGAGAGAGATCGGCATGGCCTTAAGAGTGATAGCGTCGCCGGGCAACCGCTATCACTCGAGCCACTTCACCGGCAGGTCGAACTCGGGATCCGCGAATCCGGGGCCCGCGGAAGGAGAACTGGCCATGATCGAGCTCTGCGTTGAGGGTTTCAAACTCTTGCGTCAGCAGAGTTGTAGCACTCCTCGGGCCGTTACTGGGCCGGCGGAACCGGTTCGGCGGATCGTCGTGAACAATCATCAGTCGCAAGAACTTGCATTCGCGGCGTTTCGGCGTATCTGTTGCGGTGATCCCTTCTGCTCACGTACTACTTTCAGGAATTCAAATGAGTCCTGCCACCCCGAAGACACGCCGCCTCGGCTCCCAGGGCCTGCAGACATCTGCCATCGGCCTGGGCTGTATGGGCATGTCGGAGTTCTACGGGCCGAGCAACGAGAAGGAATCCATCGCCACTATCCATCGCGCGCTCGAGCTCGGCGTCAACATGCTCGACACCGCAGACATGTACGGCCCGTTCAAGAACGAAGAGCTCCTCGGCCGGGCGATCAAGGGAAAGCGCGACCGCGTCATCATCGCGACCAAGTTCGGCAACGTGCGCGATCCCAAAGATCCGACCATACGGAGCATCAATGGCCGTCCCGAGTACGTCCGCCAGGCGTGCGAAGGATCGCTCAAGAGACTGGGCGTCGAGACGATCGACCTCTACTATCAGCACCGCGTCGACAAGAGCACGCCGATAGAGGACACCGTCGGAGCGATGGCCAAGCTCGTTCGCGAGGGCAAAGTGCGCTACATCGGACTATCCGAAGCATCGGTCAGCACAATTCGTAAAGCGCACAAGGTTCACCCGATCAGCGTGGTGCAGACGGAATACTCGCTCTGGACGCGCGATCCCGAGGAGGGACTGCTCGATGCGCTACGGCTTCTGGACGTTGGCTTCGTAGCATACAGTCCGCTCGGCCGCGGATTTCTTACGGGACAGATCAAGAAAATCGAAGATCTGGCGCAGGACGATTTCAGGAGACAGAACCCGCGCTTTCAGGGAGAGAATTTCAAGAAGAATCTCGAGCTGGTCGCGAGGGTCGAGGAGATCGCCAGGGAGCACAAGTGCACGCCCGCACAGCTGGCGTTGGCGTGGGTGCTAGCCCAGGGAGACGACATCGTGCCGATTCCGGGAACCAGGCATCCCGAGCGGGTCGAGGAGAATGTCGGTGCCTTGAGCGTCGTGCTATCCGAGTCTGATCTTAGACGCATCGACACAGCGGCGCCAAAGGGGGTCGCCGCGGGCGAGCGTTATGCGGAAGGAGGGATGAAGAGCGTCAATCTGTAGCAAGGGGCGGAACGCGGTTTTGCGTTAGAGCCTACCGCCCGCGACGACTTCGATACGGGCCACCGCTTCGACGCGAATCACCTGAGCCACCTGAGCGACCCGAACCCGATCCGCCTGAGCGACCCGACCGTGGCGAGCCACCCGAGCCACGTGAGCCGTTCGAACCTCCCGACCGGGCGGCCTTTGCTTTCGACCGCGCCCGCTCTTCTGACTTCCTGCCCCTGATTGCGGCGATTCGCTCAGCGATCGGAATTTCGAGACGACCCTCCGGCCGCGCGTTGTAGTCGAAGTCGGGGATCGTTATCTGCGGCAGCCGCTTTCCAATCGCCTTCTCGATCGCGCGAAGATCGTTCTGCTCGTCCGGCGCGACGAATGTGAAGGCATCGCCGACCTCGCCCGCGCGCGCGGTGCGACCCACGCGGTGGATGTAATCGTCGGGCGCCTGCGGTACGTCGAAGTTGACGACGTGTCCGAGCGCCTCGATGTCGATTCCTCGCGCCGCTATGTCAGTTGCGACCAGAACTTTGTATAGACCACTCTTGAATCCGGCGAGCGCCGCGGTGCGCTGACCTTGCGAGCGATTTCCATGAATCCGCTCCGCCTTAATGCCGCGTTTCACCAGCTGCTCGGCCAGACGATTCGCCCGGTGCTTGGTGCGCGTGAACACCAGCGCTTGCTCCATTTCGCCACGATCGAGCAGGGCCAGCAGTAGATCCTTTTTCAGATCCTGCTTCACCGGGTAGACGGCCTGCGTGATTCCGACCGCCGGCAGAGAGCGCCGGCCGAGGTCGATCATCAGCGGATTGTGCAGCATCTCTCTCGTGAGTGCGGCGATTGGCGGCGGCATCGTCGCGCTGAACAGGAGAGTCTGCCGCTTGGACGGCACCATCTTGAGAATGCGCTTGATATCGGGCAGGAATCCCATGTCCAGCATCCGGTCCGCCTCATCCAGCACCAGATACTCGATGTTCTTGAGACTGGCGTAAGGCGCGTTGAGGTGGTCGAGCAACCGCCCTGGAGTAGCAACCAGAACATCGACCCCAGCGCGCATCGCGTGCTCCTGCGGCGCCATTCCCACGCCGCCATAAATCGCGGCGGCGGTAATGGGCGTGTGAACCGCCATTGAGTCGAGCGCGGTGAGAATCTGCGCGGCGAGCTCTCGCGTCGGCGTCACGACCAGGGCACGGGTTTTTCCGCGCGGCTTAGCGATTAGATGATGCAGAATCGGCAATACGAACGCGGCGGTCTTGCCGCTACCGGTCATCGCACAGGCGATAATGTCACGCCCTTCTAGTGCGGCTGGTATTGCTTCGATTTGAATTGGTGTTGGTCGCTGGAAGCCCAGCTCCTTGAGGCCTTTGTGGAGACTGGGGTGAAGCTTAAATGAAGAGAACGGCAGAGTGGCGCCTTGATGGATGAAGTGAGTGGGATGACTACGTTGAAAGGTACCTAGGCCAGGGCTGCCCCTGGAAGCTATTTACAGCCGGAACAGGTAGCTGATCTTGCCGAAGAATCCGTCCCGCGTTCGCTGCAGATTCTGGAACCTGAACTCGCGCGGTTCCTCGAGTGTCGAGCCGTATCCCAGATACACGAGCGTGCCAGGCACCGGACGGTAGCTGAACAACCAGTCCGTCGAGAATTCGTTCGTGGTCTCTCCTGCATCGAGTACGCCATTTACGAGGATCGGGTTGCCGTTCCGATCTCGAAGCGCCGACCGCGACCGCGCCGCGTATTGGCCCACCAGGCGCAAGAAGATCGGCGGGCTCACCTGGTATTCCACCTTGATGCGCGGAATCGTCTCCGATGAGAACCGCGAGCCATCCGACTTGCGCGTGATCGTGAGCCTCGAGATCTGAAGCGAGCTTCGAACAGCCGTGGTCGGCCGCAAGTCGAGCGCCGCATCGATCCGTGAGCTATTGCCCGGCGCTGCTTCGCGGAAAATGGGCACGCGACCCTTGGTGATGCTCGCTGTTCCACTGAAGACACGGTAGGTCGGCGTGGTCACGCTAAGAGACCCGCCCAGTTCATCCTTTTCCGGCGGCGGCACGATGAAGGTCGTAGTATCGATCAGTGTCCCGACGGGGCGCTGAATCGTTAGTCCAGTGTACAGCGACGGATCGAAGGCAAAATAGCTGTGGGTGAGTGCCCCACTCAGCTGCCACCCACCCCTGATCGTCGCGCTCGGCAGGATCGACTCGCTGCCCTCGGCCAAGCCATGGCCCGCCCCGGCATTGTTCCAGATTCGATCGAGGCCAAAGAAGGAGCCGTAGGTTTGCACGAACGCTCCCTGAGCGCCGTAGAAGCTAAGTCGGTTGAACGCCTTCGTCTCGATTATCCCCGTGCGATTTACGAAACCGGCGGCGGCGTTGAAGCCAGGGCCGAGTGATCTCAGAGTATAGTGAAAGCCCCACGCGCGGCCGGTCCGATCCCAGTCCGCCTGGAGAAGCGATCCATTCCGTGAATTGCGCAAGCTGTCCGTCCATGACTCGGCGGCCTGGAACTGCGCGAAGTAAAGCTTCGAGTGATAAAAACGAAAATCACCAGCCGCGACACGCGAGTAGTTGGCGCCATCTTCGCGAGTCGTGAGTACGGCACCTAGCGTGTTGCTGGAGCCGAAGTCGTATCGGATCCGCGAGACACCGAACAATGGCGAGTGATTGCCTGCCCAGGAATACTGCTGATCGTCGGCCACGAGCATCGACGCGATGTTGGTTCCACCAAGTTTTCCGGCGAGCTTCAGCCCACCCAGCGGCGCGACGATCTGTCGAGTGTAGATCAATTGATTGGGAGAATCGAACAGCTCGAGTCCGTCAAGGAAGAACGGCCGCTTCTCCGGATAGAACAGCGCGAATCGCTCGTTGAGCAGCACCTGTCCTACGTCGGCTTCCACCTGCGAAAAATCAGGATTGATCGTCCCGTTGAGCGTGAGATTCTGCCTGATCCCCCACCGCGCATCACCGCCCAGCTCGCCCTTCTGCTGAAAGTCACGACCGTTGCCGATCGTCGGTGACCGATCTGCCTTCGCGGTCACAGTCGGTGTCGCTTCGAGAACGAGCCCTCGCTTCAAGTCGTGCAATCCATCCAGTGTTCCCGATTGCGCGAGGAAATTCGCGTTGGCGCGAACCGCCGGAGCCCACGTGTCCTGAAAGCCCGAGTGCTGCACTCGCCGAAGGATGTGAATCCCCCAGTTCTGAACCCTCGCGTCCTGATACCGAAGACTCTTGAACGGTATCCGCACCTCGACCTCATACCCGCCCTCGACCAGGCGTCCCTTCGACTCGAAGAAGTAGTCGGGATTGAGATCGACGCTTCCCTCGAGCGGATTCATGTTTCGAAATCCTCCACCGGTTGCTGAAGGACCTCCCGCACCTCCCGCGAACTGTGCGCTCCGCGTTCCGTCCTGTTGAACGCCGTACGGATTGACGCCGAAGAGAAACGCGATTTGTCGAGCGTTGTCCGTGTCGAGCAGGATCTGGATCTGATCCTCGCTGTCGATGTTGTCGCGATTGGCGTGCGTTGCGCGCACTACGTTGCCGTGAATCTCTCGCGCCCGAATCCCGAAGTAGATCGCGTCGGGCGAGTACCACACCAGAACCTCGGTTGGCTCGTCGGCCGGACGACCATCGACTGGCTGATATTGGGAGAAGCCCGATAGTCGTGCGGCCCGACTCCACACCGGCTCATTGAGCTCACCATCGATGGTGACAGACGCGTCGATGCGCGGAACATCGACGTGAATACGGTTGGCGCGCCCGCCATACACAAGCGTCGAGTCTTGCAGTAAGGCGACCGCAGCCAGGAAAGTCAGGAGCATCGGCCTAGAATCTACCGCCGCCCGACTTTCCACACGACAGCGGGATGGAGCAACCCTTTGGACCGGAGCCTGACACTAACGAGTCATGACGTCCACTCTTCGACTTCTCGTGCCGATATCCATCCTCGGCGGTTCCATAGCGGCGCAACAGCCATCCGGTGGCATCGAACCCGTTCGCCCATCGCCAATTTCTCAAGCCGAGTTCGTACAGCGGCTTACGATCTCTCTCGACAGCCTCGCCAAAGCTGGCCAGTTCTCGGGGGTTGCGGTGGTGGCGAAGAATGGCGTGCCCGTTTTCCAGCGCGCCTATGGGATGGCCGATCGCGAGCGTGGCGTTGCCAATAATCCGGAAACGGCCTTCAACCTCGGCTCCATCAACAAGATCTTTACCCAGATTGCGATTCTCCAGCTCCGCGCCGCGGGGAAGCTCGATCTCGATTCGACCCTCGCCACGTACTGGCCGGACTATCCCAACAGGGAAGTGGCGCGCAAGATCACGATTCGCCAATTGATGCGCCACACATCCGGAATCGGAGGCAACATCTTCGACCCGCCGGTTGGTGGGAAGAGAAACGATATCCGCACTCTCAAGGATTATCTCCCGCTCTTTGTGAATCAGCCGCTGGCGTTCGAGCCGGGGACACGGAACGCCTACTCGAATGCGGGATATGTCGTGCTCGGCCTCGTGATCGAGCGGCTGTCGGCGGATGATTATTACACGTACGTGCGCGAGCACATCTTCAAGCCGGCAAGGATGACCCGCACTGGGTCGTTTGTTGTGGATTCGCTGCCGCCGAACACTGCGATCGGATACACCCGTGGCGATGAGGATGCTCCCACGACCACGCCGCTCCGTCCGAATAGCCAAGATCTTCCCGGACGCGGGAGCTCCGCGGGCGGTGGCTATTCGACCGCGCAGGATCTTGTCAAATTCGTGCAGGCGTTACGCGAACAGCGGATTCCGAATGGGCTCCCAGCGGGGTTGGGAATCGCTGGCGGCTCGGGCGGGATGAACGCGATCGTCGAGGGAGGTCTTCCCGGCGGATACGATCTGATCGTGCTTGCGAACCTCGACCCGCCAGCGGCCGAACGCGTTGCCCGCATGACGAGAGAATGGCTCGGAGTCCACGACGACGGTGGCGGGGGTCGCTGACCCGAGCCGTGATGTAAGGAGTTAGCACTCGGCTGCGAGGCTTGCCGTGCCAGGGCGTG
>JADGQV010000021.1 GCA_017881465.1 Gemmatimonadaceae bacterium | reverse complement strand
CTCATCGAGGCAATGTCCGCCGACCAGCAGGCGGACCTGTTCCGGGAAGTTCCTTCCGAGCAGCGACCGCGCCTGCTGGCGACTGTGAGCGAGCCGACTCGCGCCTCCCTTCAGAAGCTCCTTCAGTATCCGCCCGAGACAGCCGGCGGAATCATGACCACCGAATTCGTCAGCGTTCCATCGGACTGGGGCGTTGATCAGGCGCTGCGGCTGATCAGAGAAGTAGGTGGCCGTAAGGAGACAGTGTACGCGATCTACATCGTTGACCCCACGACTCAGGAACTAGTCCACGTCGTCTCGCTGCGCGAGCTGCTGACTGCCGAAGGCGAGGATAACGTGCTCGACGTCGGCAACAGGAGACCGCCGCTGGCGGTGACGGCGGACATGGATCGCGAGGAAGCAGCCCGCCTCATCTCCAAGTACAACCTGCTGGCGATCCCTATCGTCGACGATCAGCGACGCATGCTCGGCATCGTCACGGTTGACGACGTGATCGACGCTCTGGTGGAGGAATCGACCGAAGACGTCCAGCGCTTCGGAGGTATGGAGGCCCTCGACGCGCCGTACATGGAAATCGGATTCGTGCAGATGATCAAGAAACGCGCGGGCTGGCTGTGCGCGCTATTCCTGAGCGAGATGCTGACGGCGACGGCGATGCAGCGCTTTCAGGGCGAGATCGAGCACGCTGCCGTGCTCGCGATGTTTATCCCGCTCGTCATGAGCTCCGGCGGCAATTCCGGTTCTCAGGCGACCTCACTCGTGATACGAGCGCTCGCACTTCAGGAGCTGAAGCTCCGCGACTGGTGGCGGATCGCCGTCCGCGAGCTGCCCACTGGACTGGTGCTGGGCTCCATCCTTGGCGTGATCGGGTTCACCCGAATCGTGGTCTGGCAGAACCTGCACATCTTCAGTTACGGGCCCTACTACTTCCTGCTGGCGATCGCCGTCGGGTTCTCGCTCGTTGGAATCGTCGCGTTCGGATCCCTGGCCGGATCGATGCTGCCCTTCCTGCTCAAACGGATCGGATTCGACCCCGCGAGCGCCTCAGCTCCGTTCGTCGCGACACTCGTCGACGTCACTGGACTGGTGATCTACTTCTCGGTCGCGTTCCTCGTGCTTCATGGGACGCTACTATAGGGTGCCCGGAGAAAGACTACAAACTGAAACTGAACGGGGCGGGAGGCGTCAGTAGCGTAGTTGCTAGTTGATAGTTCACTACGCCCGGACTTGCCTCTGTGGCGTTATAGCGACTGCTTGTGCCAGGAATGGCGCCACGTGAAGTCCCGGCGTCGTGAACTGAAAGACTGGCATCTGTGCTACTCGCGCCTCCCGCCCGTTCAGTTGCAGTTACCAGCCTCCGCCCGTTCAGTTGCAGTTGTCTTGTCAATCGACGTACCCTCGCAGCCGGTCGAGCATTCTCCGATCGGTACTCTCCGCGTCATCGAGCTTCGGGGTCTCGATGATCTTGCCGACGCTCGCGAGCCGAGCGTCGTTCATGATGCTGCGGAACGCCCCCTCGCCAATCGCACCTTCGCCGATCAGCTCGTGACGATCCTTGCGGGATCCCATCGGCACCTTTGAATCATTGAGATGCATGAGACGAAGGCGCGATCTCCCGATCACGTCGTCGAAGCGGGCCCAGACGCCATCGTAGTCGTTCACGATGTCGTAGCCGGCCGCAAAAATGTGCGCGGTATCGACGCACACGCCGACGCGCTTTCGGTAGGGTAGCGGGATCATCTCGATCAGCTTCGCCATCTCCTCGAAGCTGGAGCCCAGCACTGTCCCGGCACCGGCGGTCATTTCCATAAGGAGCATTGTTTTTCCTGGCGCTCGCTCGAGGGCGATGCCGATTGCCTCCGCATTGCGTTCGAGCCCGCTCGACCTCTCATCCATGAAGTTCCCGGGATGCGACACGAGATACTGGAGCTTGAGAGCGGCGCATCGCTGGAGCTCGTTGATGAAGGAATCGATCGAGCGCTGTCGCAGCACCGGGTCGGGTGAGGCGAGGTTGATCAGATAGCTGTCATGCGCGTTGGCCTCGCGAACGCCGGTCTCGCCTAGCTCCGTCAGGAACGCCGTGCACTCCTCCTCCTCGCACACGCGCTCGGCCCAGCGGCTGGCCATCTTCGTGAAGATCTGCATCGCCGTCGCGCCTATCGACTTCGCGCGCGGAGGAGCCTTGCTCGTGCCTCCGGCTATCGAGACATGAGCGCCAAGCGGTGCAGCCTTGCGGTCGCTGTGCTTTGGCGCGCGGGAGTCATCGCGCGGCACGCAGCCATTCCGCCGGATCGACTGCGGGCCCGCCGCGCCTGATCTCGAAGTGGAGGTGAGATCCCAGAGCGGGATCGCTGACGCCAACAGTTCCGAGGGGCTGGCCCTTGATCACACGCGTTCCTTTCCGGACCGCGATCCGGTCGAGCGAGCCATACACCGAGTAATCGCCGCCGCCGTGCTCGAGAATGACCGTGTTGCCATAGGTGCCCATCGGCCCCGCGTACGCGACCGTTCCAGCGGAAACCGACTTCACCATCGTGCCAACGGGCGCGCCGATCCCGATCCCGTTCCAGCGGGTCGTGGTGTTGTTGGGATTCACGAAACGGCCAAACCGGTAGAGAAACGTTCCGTTCACCGGCCAATCCAGACGGCCTATATCGGTCGTACGGATCGAGCTCGGCGACAGCGCCACCGTTCCGCCGCGCCCGCTCGCTCTTCTACGCTCGGCCTCGAACGACGCGATCAAGTTGTTCAGTCGGGCCTCGCTCTTCTCCAGCTCCGCGAGACGCGCCTTCGTGCGCTTGGTGTCTCCCTGCACTCGCACGAGGTTCTTCGCCTGCTCCTTCTCCAGGTCCGCGAGACGCGCAGCCTCCCGCTCTTTCTGCGAACGATTCTCGGCCACGCTGTTCTGCAGCCGCACCAGCTGCACCTGCTGCGATTCGATCTTGTCGTGCAGCTCGTCGAGACGGTGCACCAGGCCCTTGTCTCTCAGGGCCAGCAGGTGCAGGTACTTGTACCGCGCGACGAGCTGTCCCACCGACTGCGCGGAGAACAGCACTTCGGCGGAATAGAGCGGACCCCTCTTGTAGATCTCGATCAGCCGCCGCTGCAGCACCGTGCGCTTCATCCCCGCCTCGCGCTCCAACTTCTGGAGGTCGCTGGTGGTCGTTTGCACTTCGTCCGTGATTGCGACGAGCTGCTGGTCGAGGGACTTCACCATGCGCGCGGTCGCGTCGTGCTGCTTGTCGAGAAGATTCACTTCGTCGCGGATTTCGTGTGCGGTGTTCTGGAGCCCGCTCATTTTTTTCTCGAGCTCGTCGCGCTCGGCGCGGATGCGGGCAAGCTCATCGCGCTGCGCGTTCACCCGCGCTTCGGCGCTCTCGGTTTGCTGAGCCGGCAAGTGCGAAGAAAACAGCAGCGCGCAGAACGCGACCGCGTACGACGTGCGGCTCAGATTCGGCGTAGATGTCTCCCCACCGAGACGAGACTTCCGAGCACGCCCATCACTGCGCCGCCGACGACGCCGAGGAAGACGAGCTGGCGATCGAAAAAGATCGTCTCCATGAAGTACTCGTTGACGACCCTGTTCGCGACCCAGACGAACACCAGCGCGAGCAGTCCGCCGAGTACGCCTTTCACGAGCCCATCGATCAGGAAGGGAAGGCGGATGAACATGTCCGTCGCGCCGACCAGGCGCATGATCGAAATCTCCTTCGCGCGCGCGAGGACGGTCATCCGGATCGTGGCGCCGATGATGATGATCGCGACCGCCGCGAACGCGACGCCGAGCGCGATTCCGGCAACCGTCGCGATGTTCCGCAGGCGATAGAGCTTTTCCACCCACTCCTCGCCGTACCGCACGTCGTCGATGAAGCTATAGGTCTTCATCCGATCGGCTACGGACCGCACCGATGTCGGGCTCCGCATGCCGGGCCGCAAATGCACCTCGATGGAAGCAGGAAGAACGCCAGCCTCGAACACATCCGCGAACTCGCCCATCTCCTTCCGCGCGCGCTCGAGAGCTTTCTCCTTCGACACATAATCGACCCGCAGGACTTCGGGAAACTCCCCGATGTCCTTCATCGCCGCCGCGACCGATTCGATGTCGGTGCTGTCGCTCACGAAGGCGCGAACCTCTACGCGTTCTTCCACCTGGTCCAGCGCCTTTCGAATGTTGATCGCGACGAGACCGAAGAGCCCGAATGCGAAGAGCGAGAACGCGATCGTCACGACCCCCAGCGCACTCAGGAGCGGTGCGCGGCGTGAGGCAGTCAGTGCTTCACGGGCAGAGCGCATCTAAATGCCCTCCGTCGAGTCGGGCGGTGTTTCGCGCACCTCCCACGGCTCCTCGAACGGCCTAGCCGATGCGGGCGACTCGGCGGAATCGAAGACGACCCGGCCGTGATTGAGCTCGATCGTCCGATAGTTGGAGCGGCGGACGAGATCCAGGTCGTGCGTCGCCATGATCACCGCGGTCCCCGAGGAATTGATGTCGCGCAGAAGCTGGAACACACCGCGTGTCGCGCGCTCGTCCAGGTTTCCGGTTGGCTCGTCGGCGATGAGGACGAACGGATCATTGATGAGCGCGCGCGCGATCGCCACGCGCTGCTGCTCGCCGCCCGAGAGCTCGGGGGGGAAGCTCGTGGCCTTCGCTGCGAGACCCACCTGGGTCAGGACGCGCGCTACCTTCGCGCGAATCGTCGCCTTGGGAGCGCCAGTCACCTCGAGCGCGAAGCGCACGTTGGCCTCGGCGGTGCGATCCTCGAGCAGACGGAAATCCTGAAACACGATTCCGAGGCGGCGCCTGAGCCGCGAGATCTCGCGTCCAGTGGCGGTCTTCGAGCTGACGCCGTTGACCCACACCTCTCCCCGACTGGGCTTGTCATCCAGGTAGAGGAGCTTGAGGATCGTCGTCTTGCCTGATCCGCTCGGGCCGGTGAGGTAGACGAATTCGCCCTTTTTCACCTCGAAGCTTATTTGCGCCAGCGCGACACCCGACCGCGGGTACTCCTTGGCGACATCGGTGAGGCGGATCATCGTTAATGCTGAAGCGCCTGCTCTATATCGGCGATGAGATCTTCGGCGTTCTCAATCCCGATGCTCATTCTGAGGAAGCCGTCGGGAATCCCGATCTTGGCCCGTTCGTCGGGAGTCATGTGCGCGTGCGAGCTGTAGCGCGGCTCGATCACGAGCGAATCGACGCCGCCGAGGCTTGTCGCGTAGGTGAACAGCTTGAGTCCCTTCACGAACCGGATCACGGCCTGGCCAGCGCCCTTGAGCTCGATTGCCATCATCCCCCCGAATCCATCGAGCAGAGTTTTGGCGATCTCGTGGTCGGGATGGCTCGGAAGTCCGGGGTAATGCACCTTTGCGATCTCGGGCCTTTTGGAACACCACTCCGCGATTTGCATCGCGTTTTGGTTTTGGCGCTTCACCCTGACATCGAGGGTCTTCAGTCCGCGCTCCAGGAGCCAGCAGGCGAACGGATCCGGCGCCTGGCCCCAGACCATCATCTTCCGCCGAACCTCGTCGATGAACGGCTCGTTCCCGCACACGACGCCGGCGAGGATGTCGTGGTGGCCGTTCAGGTATTTCGTGGCCGAATGGATGACGACGTCTACGCCGTGCTCGATGGGGCGGAAGTTGATCGGGCTCGCGAACGTCGAGTCGACGACGAGGGCGATACCCTCGGCGTGAGCGAGATTCTGGAGCGAGCTGAGCTCGAGCACGCGGCACGTAGGGTTCACCGGTGACTCGAGAAAGATCACTCTCGTCGTCTTCTTGAGAGCTCGCCGCCACGCGCGCGGCTCGAGTGGATTCACCAACGTCACCTCGATCCCCATTCCCGGGAGATCTTCGGTGAACAGCTTGAGCGTTCCGCCGTAGATCCACGAGCTCGAGACCAGGTGATCGCCGGAACGGAGCAGCGCGAGCATCGCACACGCTGTGGCGCCCATCCCGCTCGAGAGCACGAGCGCCGCTTCCGATCCTTCCAGCAGCGCCAGGCGTTGTTGAACCCGCTCGGCGTTTGGAGTGTTGCCATAGCGTGTATAGAGGAGACCTTCACTGGTCCCGGTTTCCTGGGCGAAATTGACCGACTGAACGAGCGGAGATGCGACGCCCGTGCCCGGAGCTGGTGGTGCCGCGCCGCCGTGAATCGCCGTCGTCGACAGTCCCAGCTTGCGTGTCACTTCTGCCACCGGCTCTCCTATCCGAGGTTGCGTGTGCTGCGTCCCGCGTCGAAATCGTGCTTGACGACGCGTACAATCTCCGCTGGAGCGATGCCAAGGATGTCGCGGGCAACGACGTTTCCCGGGCTCACCGTATCATCGACGACCAATACCGCCAGCTCGTGACGCCGCGGGCCGTAAACCCACACCAGCTCGCCGTCCTCGAGCAGACGCCTGCGCGCATCGGTAGGGTGCAGTCGAACGAGTGGCCCGCGCTCGGCATCACCGGTGCGAGTGGCGATGTATCGCGCGACCATTAGCCACGGCTGGAAACCTTCCATCATGCGTCGAGTCTTGTCGGCTGCGAGGGAATCGTAGCGCTTCCGACGGCGACATACCCGTTGTCGTAGCGAATCAGCAGACGCCGGCGCCACAGCGTGTCGAGCATTCGCTCGGCGTCGTCGCTCGAGAGTCCGATCGCGTCGGCGACGTCGGCGACGTCGGCGCTGGCGCCCGCGCCCAATTGCGAGATGATCTCCCACGCCCGCCGTTCCTCGAGGCCGACGATGCCGATCAGCCGCGACTTACCATCGGCGTGCTGTGTCACCAGGGCCAGCTTATGACGCTCCAGCACTGCTTCGATCGCTTCCATGTGCGACTCGCTGATCCCGCGGAACACGAAGTACACCTCGCGCCGTGGCGCATCGATGCTCACGTACTGCAAAAGCAGTTTTGCCACGATCTCGTCGGCGCAGGAGAAATCGAGCAGTCCGACATGCGAGAAGTCGATCACCGTGAGCGCGCGGTCACCAATGCGGTCGAGCTCCAGCTCTATCTCGCACCGAACCGCCGCGCCGGTTGGACGCGTAACGAGGTTCGAGTAGAGCTCGCAAACGCTCTTGCGAAGCATCGAGCTCACGTCGATGTGATTGATCAAGCCACGCGCTCCGGAATCGTTATCTGCACCTGCGCCCCCGGAAAGTATGAGAGGTCCTCTACGAGCGGCTCGTCCTCGTCCCAATCGCCCTTGGGAAGCACGGCGATGCGGGCGGTGCCACTTCGGATGGAAAGTTTGCCATCCCAGTTTCCAACAAAACGCCTCACTCCGGCAAGCCCTTGACCTCGCCCGGGATCCCTGAACCGGGATGCGCCGCGCATGACAGTCTCCTCCAGCGCCTGCCCATCGTCCCAGCGCTCCTTCTTCTGAAATCCGGGCGCCGACTCGAGCGACTGCCTGAATCCGATTCCGGGATCGGCGACGGCGATGACGACGACCTTGCGCCCGCCGAGGCGAACGCGCCAGGTGTAGGTCTGGACGGCAACCCAGCCGCCGCGGCCCGCGTGCTCGACGATGTTCTGACAGACTTCGGACAGCGCCATCGTGAAGCGCATGGTGATCTTCGCGTCGAGGTTCAGGTTCTTGACCAGCGCGTCCTGAGCTCGCTGCTGGATCTTGTCGACGACGCCGTGGACGTCGTCGCTCTTGGAGATGGACGTCACTTCAAGAAGCACGCTCGTCTCCGCCGCCTTGGTGCTCTTCACCCGCCCTTGCAGCTCGTACAGCTCGGCCGCGTGCTTGAAGAAATCCATCCTCGACCAGTAGGTGCTGACGTTCTCCGCTTCCGGGACATACAGTATCGGACGCTCCGCGCGGGACTGCGCCAGCGCCAGCAGCGCCGTCAGGCCATACGGAGACGCCCACCGCGCGTGCCGCGTGTCGACGATGATTTTTTCGTCCAGCGGCAACGGCGCGACCTGATCCAGCACCTGCTCGAAGGACTTGTCCTCGAGCGAATGTGGGACGTTGATGATTGTCGTCACTTGATGCTGAGCTCTCCGCGCAGGTAGTCGGCGAGACCTGTTGCGCCGCGATGGTCCACGTTCCGGGAAGCCGCGTCCAGAGCGCGGTCGATTGCCGCGTCTAACTTATCACCCGCGAGGAGGCGGGAGAAATAGGTTGCGCCCCAGACATCTCCGCATCCTATCGGATCTCCCGGGCCTGCCTGACGTCGAGTTTTTGCCGGCACTCGGGCGGTGCGGATCGCGCCCGAAGCAGCGCCGAGAATAGGGCGTCGCAAGTCGGAGATTCGATCGAAGCCCGCCGCCGCAAAATAGATGACGCCGCGGCTGCCCAGAGTGACTGAAAGCGAGTTGACGCCGTTGGCGAATGCGATCGCTGCAAGTCCCATCTCGTCGGGCGCCATCATGCTCATCTCGTCTTCGTTCACCTGGATCAAGTCGAAGCACCGGCACCACGCGGCGGGATTCGGTAGCGGCTGCAGCGCCCTCATTCCATCAGGTTGGACCGCGAGCAGCAGCGAGTGCAGATCGCAGTAGATCGGACCACGGAAATGCTGCCTGATGAGCTGGGCGGTCTCGAGATCGAGCTCGAAGCCACTGATCAGATTGATGTAGAGCGCGTCGAGGTCGGTCAGGAGAGGTTTCAGGCCCAACCAGCTCCATCTGGGGACGCCCCCGCTCAGCCGCTCGCAGCGTCGCTCGTTGCTCAGGTAGTGAAGCGCAACACGATTGTTCGGGTGTGGCACCTCGATCGGGGCTGCGTCCGGCGCGGCGCGGTCGAGGTCGGCGACGAACTCCCGGGCGGACTGCGCGAGGTCGCTACCGACCTTGAGGATCGGAACGAACTCCCAATCTGGCGGAAGCGCGGCGTCGAGCGCGCCGAGCGCGTAGGTGATCCCGCCCCATTCCTCGACGGGCGCGTCTCGTGGATCACGTCCGTGGATCACGTCCCAGACGAAACTGCCCATGACTCCAACGCGCTTCTTTCGAGTCATCGTGCTTCCGTGGGCCATTACCTACAGCTCGCCCAGCTTCTGCATCTTGAAGGTTGCGATCGCGCCGACGACGCCTGCAGAGTGGGGAAGGGCGCCCGGGACGATGCGGCACGCCTGCACCGCCGGCTTGAACGCGCGGCGTCTCACTTCCGCGCGAAGGGGCTGGAAGAGCGCGTCACCCGCCTGAGTAACTCCGCCGGCGAGCACCACCGTATCCGGATTGAAGATGTTGAGCAGGTTCGACACTCCCGCGCCGAGAAAGCGCGCGGTCTCGCGGACGACGTCTCTTGCCGTCGAATCGCCGCGCTTCGCCGCCTCGTACACGGTCTGGGCGGTGATCTTCCTCTGGTCGCCGTCCACCATGCTGATCAGAATGGACTCGCCCTCGTCGCCACGCAGCGCTTCCCGCGCGCGCTCCGCGATCGCAGGCCCGGACGCATAAGCCTCGAGGCATCCGTAGTTCCCGCATTTGCAGCGGCGACCAGTGGAGTCGATCGTCGTGTGACCGATCTCTCCCGCGACGTCGGATGCGCCGTGATACAGCTTGCCCTCGATGATTATTCCACCACCGATTCCGGTACCCAGAGTTATGCCGATCACGTTTCGGCCGCCGACCGCCGCACCGCACCAGAACTCGCCGAGCGTAGCGCAATTGGCATCGTTGTCGAGCGTGGCTTCGAGATGCACCCGGCTCGAGATCTCGTCGCGCAGTGGAAAATTCTTCCAGCCGAGGTTGGGAGTCACGATGACGATGCCCTTCTCGCGGTCGAGCGGCCCCGGCGATCCGATTCCCACGCCCAGAAAATCGGACCGCTCGGCGCCCGTCTCCGACATTGTCTGCGCGATTACCTGCTCGATCATTGCCGCGATCCGATCGACGACCGAGGCAGCTCCACCTACCGCGAGTGTCTGCGTCGTGTGCATCGCGATCTCGCGGCTGCCATCGAGCGGCATCGCGCCCGCCACGATGTTGGTGCCGCCCAGATCCACTCCGACGATGTAACGCTCCTTCACGCTCATACGGGCACCGGTGGGTTGAGGACTTCCGTCAGTAAGCTCGAGATATAATCCGGCGTCAGCTCGCGCATGCAGCGCCAGTGTCTGAGGGGACACCGCTGCGGCCCGTGCCGGTCGCACGGACGACAGGCAAGGCTGGCATGCCCGGCGACCGAGCTTCTCTCGGCGAGAGGGCCGAACCCGAACTCCGGCACCGTCGGGCCGAAGATCGTGAGTGTTGGCGTTCCCATCGCCGATGCAAGATGCTGCGGCGCCGAATCATTCGTCACTATGGCCTGCGCGCGGCCAATGAGCTCCGCCGACGCCAGCAGCGGCAGAACCCCGACTGCGTTGATCACAGCGTCGGGCGGCAGTACCGCGGTGATCTGTGCCGCGATCGCGGAATCGGTCTTCGACCCGATGATTGCGATCCTGTAGTCGTCGGCAAGCCACTTCGCCAGCTCGACATAATATGGCCAGCGCTTGGTTCCCCAGGCGCTGCCCGGCGCGAGAGCAACGATCGGCTCGTCGGTGCTCCCTCTCCTACGCAGTAGCGAGTCGACCATGCGACGCTCCTCGTCCGCCGGGTAGAGGCGCGGCCGGATCTGGTCGCGCGTTGGAGGATCCGCGCAATCCGACATTGAGAGCGACCATAGTCGCTCGGCGTGATGACGGTCTGGCCGGTAACGCACCTGAGTCGTGTAGAGCACTCGTCCGGTGGAGCTCGCAAATCCGATTCGCTCCTTCGCGCCCGTCATCATGGCGATGAGCCCGCTGCGGAACGAACCCTGCGCGAGGTACGCGGCTTCGTAAGGGCGCCTGCTCCGGATTTCCTGGATCGTTTGCCACATTCCGACCGCCGACCCGTAGGTGCCGCGCTTGTCGTAACGGATGACGGTGCGAATGTCCGGATTGTTGGCGAGGGCGGCCGCGCCACCGGGAGTGGCGAGGACGTCGACCGGCCCGCGCCGGGCCAGCTCGGCGATGAGCGGCGTCGTGAGAATGACGTCGCCGAGAAAGCTCGTCTGGATCACGAGCGATCCGCCCACTCAGTCTACCTGCAGCACGGCGAGAAAAGCCTCCTGCGGAATCTCCACTGAGCCGACCTGCTTCATTCTTTTCTTTCCCGCCTTCTGCTTCTCGAGCAGCTTGCGCTTGCGCGAGATATCGCCGCCGTAGCATTTGGCCAGCACGTCTTTTCGTAGCGGCTTGACGCTCGTGCGTGCGATGACCTTCGATCCGACCGCCGCCTGAATGGCGACCTCGAACAGCTGCCGCGGAATCAGATCCTTCAGCTTGTCGGCGATCTTGCGCCCCCACTCGTACGACTTGTCCTCGTGAATGATCACGCTGAACGCATCCACGGGGTCCCCGTTGATCAGCATGTCGAGCCTGACCAGGTCGCTGCGCCGGTACTCCAGGATGTCGTAGTCGAGCGAAGCGTAGCCGCGGCTCACCGTCTTCAGCTTGTCGAAGAAATCGAGAATTATTTCCCCCAGGGGAAATTCCCAATCGAGCTCGACGCGCTGGGTGTCGAGATAGGTCATGTTCTTGTAGACGCCCCGCCGCTCGGTGCCGAGCGCCATGATCGGTCCGATGTATTCCGCCGGCACCATGATGCGAGCCTTCACGTACGGCTCCTCGATATAGGCGACGGCCTGGCCCGACGGCATCAGCGACGGGTTCTCGATCAGAGTCATCGTTCCATCTGTCTTATAGATTTTGTATTCCACTGAAGGAACGGTGGTGACGAGCTCGAGATCGAATTCGCGGCGCAGTCGCTCCTGCACGATCTCCATATGAAGGAGCCCGAGGAATCCGGCGCGGAATCCGAATCCGAGAGCGGTCGAAGTCTCGGGCTCGTAGTTGAGCGACGCGTCGTTCAGCTTGAGCTTCTCGAGCGCATCGCGCAGCGTCTCGTACTGGGTCGTGTCGGTAGGATAGAGGCCGGCGAACACGAACGATCGAACCGCCTTGTAGCCGGGCAGCGCTTCGCTGGCGTGGTTTTCGGCGTCGAAGATCGTGTCTCCCGCGCGGGTCTCGCTAACGGAGCGCACGCTCGCTACCACGTATCCTACTTCGCCCGGCCCCAGCTGATCGGCGGGAACCTGTCGCAGCTGGTTGTACCCGACTTCATCGACTTCGTAAACCGACTCGCTCGCGCCGAACGTGATGTGCGTTCCCTTCCTGATCACTCCGTCGACGACGCGCACGCTCGGGATCGCTCCGCGATACTTGTCGTAGTACGAATCGTAGATCAGCGCGCGAAGCGGAGCGTTCTCGTCGCCCTCGGGCGCTGGCACCTTGCGCACGATCTCTTCGAGGAGCTCGCCGATCCCGATGCCTTCCTTCGCGCTGACGAGGAGAATCTCGCTCTCCTCGATGCCGAGGAGGTCGGCTACTTCCTTTCGACGCTTCTCCGGCTCGGCCCCGGGGAGATCGATCTTGTTGAGAATGGGAATGATCTCCAGGCCCGCGTCCATCGCCAGGAAAAGATTGGAGAGAGTCTGGGCCTCGATCCCCTGGGACGCATCGACGACGAGGATCGCGCCTTCACACGCGGCAAGCGAGCGCGAGACCTCGTAGGTAAAGTCGACGTGTCCGGGAGTGTCGATGAGATTGAGCTCGTAGCCCTGTCCGTCGCGCGCCGCGTAGGTCATGCGCACGGCGTTGAGCTTGATGGTGATCCCACGCTCGCGCTCGAGATCGAGCGTGTCCAGGACCTGAGCCTTCATCTCGCGCTTCTGCAGCATGCCGGTGGCCTCGATGAGCCTGTCGGCGAGGGTCGACTTGCCGTGATCGATGTGTGCGACGATGCAGAAGTTGCGGATGTGCTCGAGGTTCAACGGGTGTCTCTGGGTTGTGCGGGATGCGGCGGAGGGGACGTCGTAATATAACCGTCAAAGCCTCTTTTCCCGGCGCTCGGAAAAAAGAAAGAGGGCTGCTTTCGCAGCCCTCTCGATCGATCTCCAAATGTCTACGCTTATTGCCGGTTGGGTGGAGGAACGCGAGCCGGCTCCGACCTCGTAGTCGGTGTCTCTGCTCGTGGCGGCGGAGGCGGCGGTGGCGGCGGTGTGGAAGGTGCCTGGTGCACCACCGGTGGAGGAGGTGGAGATTCTCTGGGCGTGTCCGGAACGCGAGCCGGCGGCGGCGCCGCTGAACGTGGCTCGGGCCGGTACTCGCGGGCAGGCTGTGACCCGGTCGCGGCGGGTTCCGTGCGCGGCGTCGTGACGCGCTCTATCGGGACACGACCCTGCGGGACCGACATCGTTCCTGGCTGCGGGCGGTAGCCCCCGAGAATCTGGCCCGGCTCGCTACGGCGCCCTTTGGGAGCCGTGATCGTCACGTCGCCCATCTGAGGAAGACCGGGGCGTTGCGACAGCGGAAAGATTCCCTCCGGAACTGCTTTCAGGCCGGACGCCGCTGGATGGCGGGGCGTGCCGTGAGGGAACCTGGATTTGGGGAATACGGTCGTGTCGCCCTGAGGCCGTGGCGGTGGCGGCGGACGCCGACCGACTACGGACGACGGCGCGAATGAGATTATCGGAGAGCCACAAATGTCGTAGCCGAGGATTCTGACCTGCTGGCCGCGCGACCGGAGCAGACTTATGCGGTTGAAGGCCTGAAAGCGATTGAATGCCAGAGTCGGCGCGAACGCGTAACCGTAGTACAGATCGCATGAAGAGTAAGCGTCGAGCGCGTAGCTGGAATTCCGGCGGCCCGCGAAGCGCATGAAATCGCGTCCGATCGGCTCGCCTTTGGCGCCCAGATAACTAGCTAGCGCCTGCTCGGCAGACTCGGGACTCCGGCCCTCGATCAGCCGTCTGATCGCCGAGATGTTCCAGTCGCCGCCGCTCTCGATCAAATCGAGGTTGAACGGAGCCCGCGACGCCAGCGCCATCACCGTGCCCCGGGAATCCATGTAACCGTCGTCGTAGTTGCCGTAGCTCGAGTAGGCGGCCGAGGAGTAGTACCCGCTGCTGCCACCATTCGGCCGCGCGAACCCGGCGAAGAAGTTGGGAAGGGCGAGCTGCTTGCGAGCGAGAATCCGCACCGAAATGCCGGGGAAATCGGGGTGCAGAACCTGGATGTGTCCATCGACATCCATCGAGACTGCGAATACGTAGGCGTTCTCCGAGACTTCTATGACGGGAGTCACATAGCTCGTGGTTTGGAGGGCGTAGGCGCCGTTCGAAGAATAGACCCGGATTATCGGAGCTCGCTGCCGGGCTCTCTGCTGCGCTCCCGACGCCGCAGCGAAGACGCAGAGCAGTAATGCGGAAGTACCCACCGCCGCCGCCAATTTCGTCGCCCGCATGTCGACCTCCCTTTGTTTGTATACAATTTCGCGATACAAATTCGCAAAGTCAATGCCGAAGAGCCGGGACGCGGGCGGACCAGGCGGCTACCTGTAGCGCCGGGGCGCGCTTACTTTGCGCCATGCCGCTCCCACAACTGCTCTCGATCCTCGAGTCTCTGGGTGAATTCCGGGAGCTGCTGAGCGATCTGCCCGGGCCCGCCGGGCGCCGCACGCTGGGCGGCCTTCACGGATCGAGCGACGCCGTGGTGCTCGCTTCTCTCTCTAAGAATCTTACGCGCCGCCTCTTCGTGGTGTTGAACGACGACGTCGCCGGCGCCGAGCGCTGGCTCGCCGACCTGATGACGCTCGTGGAGCCGGAGGGCGTCGCCTTCTACCCTCCGCGCGAGAGCTTCGGGGAAGCGGAGGCCCACGCGGAGGTAGCCGGCGAAAGGGTCGAGACGCTCGAGAGAATCGGCCGCGGCGACCTTCGAATCGTCGTCACCACCAGTCGAGCGCTGCTGGAGCGCACCCAGCTTCCGCGCGCGCTGGCTTCCGCGCGACTCGAGCTGCGAAAGGGAGACACTCGACGGCCCGAGGAGCTGGCCGCGCATCTCGAAGCCATTGGCTTTGAGCGGGTTCCCATGGTGGAGGACGTCCCGCAGTTCAGCGTGCGCGGCGGGATCTTCGACATCTACAGCTTCGGCATGGCGGAGCCGGTGCGCCTCGAGTTCTGGGGCGACGACATCACGGAGCTGCGCCACTTCGACCTCCTCACCCAGAGATCGACCCGCGACGCCCAGGTCGCGCTCGTCCTCCCTGTGGACGGCCAGATCAGCACGGGGGACGTCGAGCCCGAGCGCTCTTCCATTCGCGCCCTCTTTCCGCCCGACACGCTGTTCGTGCTGCCGCGCGGAACGCACGCGAAGCCCGAGCTGGAGCGAACCTGGGTGGAAGCGCAGCACCACATCGACCTGGCCCGGCGACGAGGTGAAGACACTCCCAGCCGCGACGAGCTGTTCGAGTCTCCGGACACGACACTCCGCGCGCTCAGTGAGTACGGAACCTTCGATCTCTCCGGTGACGATGCGCGGATAGTCTTCCCGTTCAGAGAACCCGAAGAGATTCAACGCGACATCAGGCGGCTGAAGCAGATAGTCGCCGACGGCATCCCGACGACGATCCTCTGCGACAACGCCGGTCAGGCCGAGCGGCTCGACGAGCTCCTGAACGACGACCGTGTCTCGCCGGCGACCCTCGCCATCGGAGTTCTCGACGGCGGCTTCGTGGTTCCGCCGCGAGGCGAGTCTTTCGCGGGCTATCGGATACTCACCGACCACGAAATCTTCCGCCGCGAGCGGCGCTTTCGCCGAGCGCGGCGCTACGCGACGGGCGCCGCTCTAGAGAGCCTGACGGCGCTCAAATCGGGCGATTACGTCGTGCACCTCGAGCACGGGGTAGGGATCTACCGCGGCATGGAGAAGATCTTCGTGCGCGAGAGCACGGTCGAAGTCGCGGTGATCGAGTACGAGGGAGGCGACAGGCTCAACGTTCCCCTCTATCGCATCGATCAGATCGAGCGATACCGATCCGCCGCCGACATCACCCCGGACGCCCCGCCACCGCGGCTCCACGCGCTCGGCGGGAAACGCTGGGCGTCGCAGCGGGACAAGACGCGAGCCGCGATTCAGGAGATGACGGTCGAGCTCCTCGACCTGTACGCCCGTCGCAAGGTCGCGACGAGACCGCCACACCTGCCGGATACCGTGTGGCAGCGCCAGCTCGAATCGTCATTTCTATTCGAGGATACTCCCGACCAGCGCACCGCCACCTCCGACGTGAAGGGCGACATGGAGCGTCCGCGGCCCATGGATCGCCTGCTGGTCGGAGACGTGGGCTATGGCAAGACGGAGATCGCGGTGCGCGCCGCGTTCAAGGCAGTGCAGTCCGGCCGGCAGGTGGTCGTGCTGGTGCCGACGACGATCCTTGCCGACCAGCACGCGCGAACATTCGGCGAGCGGCTGGCCGATTTCCCAGTGAGGGTAGAGACACTGAGTCGCTTTCAGACGCCGAAGGAGCAGGCGGCCGTGCTCGTCGGTCTCAAGGCGGGGAAGGTCGATATCGTCATCGGCACGCATCGCCTCCTAAGCGCGGACGTCGCGTTCTCCGAGCTCGGACTGATCGTCGTTGACGAGGAGCACCGCTTCGGTGTCAAACACAAGGAACGTCTCAAGAAGCTCCGACTCGACACTGATGTGCTAACGCTGACCGCCACGCCGATCCCACGCACGCTCCACCTCTCGCTGGCCGGTCTGCGCGACATGACCTTGATGCAGACGCCTCCGCGCGATCGCTCGCCCGTGCTCACCTACGTCGAGCCCTGGGACGATGGCCTGATAGACGAAGGCATCTCTCGTGAATTGGATCGGGGAGGTCAGGTTTTCTTCGTCCACAACCGTATCGAGACGATCGATGGAATGGCGGAGCACATCCGCCACGTGGTGCCACGCGCTCGCATCGGCATCGGACACGGGCAGATGCGCGAGCGCGAGCTCGAGGGGGTCATGCGCAGATTCGTCGACGGCGAGATCGACGTCCTCGTCTCGACGATGATCGTGGAGTCGGGGCTCGACGTTCCCAACGCCAACACGATGTTCGTGAACCGCGCCGACACCTTCGGCCTGGCGCAGCTCTATCAGCTGCGCGGCCGGGTCGGCCGCTCGCACCGCAGAGCGAGCTGCTATCTGCTGGTGCCGGATTCGATCGACGAAGACGCGAACCGCCGCCTCACCATTCTGGAACACCATACACAGCTCGGGGCCGGTTATCAGATCGCGCTCAAGGACCTCGAGCTGCGCGGTGCCGGCAATCTTCTCGGGCCCGAGCAGTCGGGGTTCGTGCACGCCGTCGGATTCGACATGTATCTCCGCATGCTCGACGAGACCGTCAAACGCCTCCTGCGCGGGGACGACGCTCCCAGGCACCAGCCATCCGAGATCTCCCTCGACGTGCCGTCGTATCTCCCCGACGAATACATCAACTCCCAGGACGCCAAGCTCGACATCTACAGACGACTCACGCACGTGACGGACGCCGTGGAGATAGAAGCCCTGAAAGAGGAGGTGCGGGATCGCTTCGGAGTGCTCCCCGAGCCGGCCCGCGTCTTCTTTGCCACCGCTCTGCTTCGCCTCCTGGGCGGCGCTTCCGATATCGAGTCCGTGCTGGTGCGCGGAAACGAGGCCCGTATTACCTTTCGCGAGCACGCGGTGCCCCGTATGAAGGGGATTTCGGCGGCGTTCCACGAGGTACAGTTCCAGGCGGAAGTGCGACGCGCACATCCGCTCTCGCTCAAGCTCATCCGTCTTGGAGGAGCTGAGATGCTCGATGGACTTGTCCGTGCCCTGACAACACTGCGCCCCACCTGACAGCTAACCCGTACGACGCAAACATGAAACGCAATATCGCTCTCGCCGCGGTAGCGGCTTTTACACTTTCGGCCTGCTCCGGGCTCAAAGACGCCCTCAACGCGCACACCGACTGGGTCGCCCGCGCCGGAAGCGCCGAGCTCATGGTCACCAAGCTCGGGAATCTGCTCGGCAAGTCGCGCGCGCCGATCCGCAAGGACATCGCCAAGTCGATCGCGAACGTGTGGGTCGATTACCAGCTGCTCGGCGTAGCCGCGGCGCACAACGATTCGCTCAGCGATCCCAAGCAGATCGACGAAGCGATGTGGCCCGCGATCGCCAATCTCAAAGCAAAGAAGTGGTATGACGTCGTGTCGAAGGGCTGGGGCACGGAAGACACCGTCGCCGCCAAGCGCCAATGGGATAGCGGCCAGATCCTCGCCGCCGACCACATCCTCCTGCTCACGCAGGGAATGAACGACGCGCAAAAGGCGCAGGTGAAAAAGAAAATCGACGCGATTCGCGCCAAAGTAACTCCTGCCAACTTCGCGAAGACCGCCACCGACAACAGCCAGGACCAGCAATCGGCGCGTCAGGGAGGATCGCTCGGAATCTTTCCGAAGGGCTCCATGGTTCCGGAGTTCGAGAAAGCGGTTGTCGCGCTCAAGCCCGGCGAGATCTCCCCGGTGGTTCAGACCCAGTACGGATACCACATCATCCACCGGCCCACCTACGATCAGATCAAGAGCCAGCTGCTGCTCGCGTCGAAGGGACGAAGCGTCGCCGTCGCGGAGAGCACGTACCTCGCCAAGCTCGAGGAGAACGGCAAGATCGAAGTGAAGAAAGACGCGGCTACGACCGTGAAAGCGCTGGGCAATGATCCCGATGCATACCGGCGCGACAACACCGTGATCGCGACATCGACCGCCGGAAAATTCACGACATCACGTCTCGTCGGCTGGCTGGAGACGCTGCCGCCACAAGCCCGGGTGCTCGATCAGATCAAGCAGTCACCCGATTCGCTCCTCGTGCAGCTGGTTCGCAACTTCGTCAAGAACGAGCTGGTGCTGAAGCAGGCCGACAGTGCCAAGGTACAGATCGATCCGGCCGAGCTTGCGCAGCTTCGCGCCAGCTTCACCAACGCCGTTCGTTCGGCGTGGGCGCAGCTCGGCGTGACGCCGGCGTCGCTCGCGGACAGCGCCAAGAGCGAGGGCGACCGCGAGAAGCTCGCCGCCAAACGCATCGACGAATATTTCGCGCGCATGATCCAGGAGCAGGCGCCGTTCGTGCCCGTTCCGACTCCGCTCTCGAACATTCTGCGCGAGAAGTTCAAGTATTCGTTCAATGACGCAGGGTTCGACCGTGCGGTGCAGGAGGCAGCCAAGATCCGCAGCTCCGCTGATTCGACGCGCTCGGCATCTCAGCCGTCGACGGCCGTGCCTCTGGGACCTCAACCGGTCCCGGCTCCGCCGACTGCGTCCTCTACTTCTTCGGGCGGCAGGAAGTGATCGAACCACGATTCGGTCGCGGGGTACGATTTGGGATGATCAAGCGATTTATCGTTGCCGCCGCGCTCGCGCCATTTGGGATCGGAGCGCAGACACCAGCCGCGGCCCCGCAGGGCGTGCCGCCGGCCCTGCCCATCGATCGCGTTGTCGCGATCGTTGGCGACCAACTGGTTCTGTGGAGCGATGTGCTCACCTCCATCAATCAGCGTAGAGCGCAGGGCTTGCAGCTTCCCACCGATTCCGCCGCACAGTCAACTCTCACGCACACGGTGCTGGGCGAGCTCGTGGACGAGGAGATTCTCGTTCAGAAGGCGAAGGAGATGAAGCTCGAGGTGACGGATGCCGACATCACCGCCGGGGCCGACCGTCAGATCAAGCAGGTCCGGTCGCAGTTCGGCTCGGACGATGAGTATCGCGCCGAGCTCAAGAAGGCGGGGCTCGGATCGCCCGAAGAGTACCGCAAGTCGCTCATCGAGCAGTACAGGCGCCAGAACCTCCAGCAGAAGGCGTTCGCCGAGCTGCGGAAGAAGGCCAAGCCTGTCAACGTCACCGAGGAAGATGTGACGGCGGCGTTCGAGCGCAGCCGCTCCGATCTTCAGAAGCGCCCCGCCACCATAACGTTCAGGCAGATTGTCGTGGCGCCGAAGGCATCACCAGCGGCAAAGGCGAAGGCGAAAGCGCACATCGATTCGCTGGTCGTCGAAATCAGGAAGGGCGGCGACTTCGAGCAGATCGCCAAGCGAGAGTCGATGGACCCGGGCACCAGGCAGCTCGGCGGCGACCTGGGCTGGAATCGTCGCGGCAGCGGTCTCGTTCCGGAGTTCGAAGCGATGATGTTCGCGCTGCGTCCGGGAGAGGTGAGCCCGGTCATCGAGACGGCGTTCGGTTATCACATCATCCGCGTCGATCGCGTGCAGTCGGCCGAAGTGAAAGCGCGGCACATTCTGATCGCTCCGGTGATCGACTCTGCCGACGTTGCCGCCGCCAAGGTCGAGGCGGACACGGTGGCGGCGCAGTGGCGTCGCGGGGTATCGTACGATACGCTCGTCGCCAAGCACCACGATGCGACGGAAGAGAAGGGCGTGCTGCAACCGTTCCCCCGCGATTCGCTGCCGGCGTCCTACACGGCCGTCGTAACCGGCGCCAAGGCAGGCGACATCACCAGCCCGTTCCAGCTGGCGAATCCGCGCGGTCAGCCCAAGTACGCCGTTCTCCAGATAGTCACAGCGACCGACGCGGGCGAATACAAGGAGAGCGAGATCCGCGATCAGATCCGCGCCCAGCTCTCGGACGAGAGATCGATCAGGCAGCTGCTCGACGACATGCGGAAGCAGACATACGTGTCGCTAAGGATGTAGACAGTGAAAGCGCGTCTTGCCATGACCGTCGGGGATCCCCGCGGGATTGGACCGGAGATCGTCGCCAAAGCGCTCGCTGACTCACGGGTCGGCGAGCGCTGTGACATTGTGGTGGTTGGTCCGGAGGCATCCGGGGTCGACGTCGGAGAATCGGTGGGACGCTGGCGCCCCGAAGGCGGCGCCGCGCTGGCCGGCAAGCTGAGCGGACTTGCGATCGAGCGAGCCGTTCAGATGGCCATGGCGGGCGACGTCGATGGCATCGTGACCGCTCCGATCGACAAATCAGCGCTGCACGCCGGCGGCTACGATTATCCAGGACACACGGAAATGCTCGGGCACCTCACGGGCGCGCGCGTGGCGATGATGCTCGCGTCGGACAAGCTCCGCGTGGTGCTCGCGACAACCCACATTCCTCTCCGCGACGTGAGCGAGAAGCTGACCTCGGGCTCGATAACCGAGGCGGCGCGCATCACGCGCGACGGCCTGCGGGACTGGTTCGGCATCGCCGAGCCACGGATCGCGCTGTGCGCGCTGAATCCGCACGCGGGAGATGGCGGGAGATTCGGCAGCGAGGACTCAAAGCTTCTCGCGCCGGCGGCGCGCGCCGCGGGAATAGACGGGCCTTTCCCCGCCGACACGGTTTTCGTGCGCGCGATGCGCGGCGAGTTCGATGCGGTGATCGCGCCCTACCATGACGTAGGCATGACGGCGATCAAGGTCGCCTCGTTCGGCAGTGCCGTGAACGTGACGCTCGGCCTTCCGTTCCCGCGAACGTCGCCGGATCACGGGACCGCGCTCGACATCGCCGGCCTGAATCGCGCCGACCCGTCGAGCATGATCGCCGCTACGCTTCTGTGTGCGTCGATTGCGGCTCGCGCCCAGCCGCGCCGCGGTCGCCGGGCGCATTCAGATCGACCGACAGAGACTCGATCCTCCGCCCGTCCATCTCGCGCACAGTGAAGATCGCGCCTCCGGCGACCACGCGGTCGCCGACGACGGGTAGCCGGCCCAGCACACCGAACACGTAGCCGCCGATCGTAGTGTAGTCCTCGTCCGGGATGGTGAGAGTGAAGTGCTCGTTCAGCTCACCGATGTGCGTGCTCCCCGGCACCAGCGTATCTCCCGCGCGGGTGTCGAGCGGAGCTTCGGCATCCTCTGGCGTGTCGTACTCGTCGAGAATCTCGCCGACGATCTCCTCGAGCAGATCTTCCATTGTTACGACGCCGGCCGTCCCGCCGTACTCGTCGAGTACCACCGCCATGTGCTCCTTGAGCCGCTTGAAATCGGCGAGTACCTCCTCGACTTCCCGCGAGCCGGGAATCACGTGTACCGGGCGCATGATGGATGGAAGATCGAACGCCTCCGTATTCGCGCGCGGAGCAAGAAGCTTGAGGAGATCCTTGGCCAGCACGACGCCGATGATGTTGTCGATCGACTCGTCGTACACGGGATAACGCGACAACCCGCTTTCCTGGACTACGTTCAACACTTCCGACAGCGTCGCCTCGACCGGCAACGCCACCAGCGCGGTCCGCGGCGTCATGACCTCGCGCGCGTTCTTCTCCGAGAACTCGAAGACGGCATCGATCAGGTCGGCATCGTGGGCCTGCATCTGTCCACTCTCCTGCGATTGCTCGACGAGGAGACGGATCTCCTCGGGCGAATGCACGGCTTCCTCGGAGCCCGCCTTTTCCTGGCCGAGCGCGTGCAGAATCACCTGCGAGGATTTGTTGAGGAAATAGGTGAATGGAGTAGTGATCCACGCGAAGAACAGCAGGGGCGGCGCGAGCCAGCGCGCGAGCGCTTCCGGGTGGTTCAGCGCGGCGGCCTTCGGCACCAGTTCGCCAAACACCACGTGCAGATAGGTGACGATGATCAGCGCTACGGTTGCCGCCAGTGTGAGGCGCATCGACAGCTCGATGGCGAACGGGAGATTCGCGAACAGATGTTCGAACACCTCACCGACGGTCGACTCCGCGACCCACCCCAGGCCCAGGCTCGCCAGCGTAACCCCAAGCTGGCTCGCTGAGAGGATGCGGGAGATATTTGAGGAGGCACGAACGGCGAAGCGGGCGAGTCGGTCACCACTTCGGACCATCGCCTCCAGACGCGTCCGTCTGGAGCGGACAAGAGCGAACTCGGCGCCAACGAAGAACGCGTTGAGGAGCACGAGCACAATTATGGCGAGCAGCCGGCCGGGCACGGAGACAACTTACCACAATCCCGGTGAGGGGCACCAGCACGACGGCGCTCATCACCACGGGCCAGGCCACGCGCACGCGAGTGATGCTCCCGTCCGAAGCCTTCGAATCGCCCTGGTGCTCACGGCGATCCTGCTGGTCGTCGAGGTCATCGGCGGATTTCTCTCCAACTCGATTGCGCTTCTCGCCGACGCCGGGCACATGCTCACCGACGTGGCGGCGCTCGCCCTCGCTCTGTTCGTGGCGTGGTTCAGCAAGCAGCCGGGGACGCCGCAGAAGACCTACGGGTACCTGCGATGGGAGATTCTGGCCGCGTTCCTGAATGGCGCGACGCTGCTGCTGATTTCCGCCTGGATTCTGTGGGAAGCCGCGTCGCGGTTCCGCGCGCCGGCGCCCATTCAGGGCGGCTTGATGCTCGCGGTCGCGACGGGCGGATTGGTCGTCAACATCATCGCCGCGCGCGTGCTGGTCGGAAGCTCCTCCCACAACATGAATGCCCGCGGCGCTTACCTGCACGTGCTCGGGGATTTGCTCGCGAGCGTGGGGACGCTGGTCGCGGCGATTCTGATTCGCTATACCGGCTGGCTGATGGCGGACCCCATTGCCTCGATTCTCACGACGGTTCTCATCATGAGCGGAGCCTGGCGCCTGGTGCGGGAGTCGGTGGACATCCTCCTCGAGTCAACGCCGGCGCATATCCCGCTCCCCGCGGTTCGGGGGCAGCTGGAGGCGATCCCCGGCATCGAATCGGTGCACGATCTGCACGTCTGGGCGGTTACGCCGGCGGTGGTGGCGATGAGCGCGCACTGCATCGTGCGCGAGCCCGGACAGCACCAGCACGTCCTGGAGCACATCCACGACGCGATGCGCCTCTTCGGCATCCAGCACGTGACAATCCAGCTCGAACGAGACGATATGCTCGATCGCGAGAGGCACTTGCACGCCTAGCTAACTTATAAGGCTATGGCAAAGCTGGAATTCCGTAACATCGCGATCATCGCGCACGTCGATCACGGCAAGACCACTCTCGTGGACAAAATGCTCCGGCAGGCGGGAGCGTTCCGCGAGAACCAGGTCGTGATGGAGCGCGTCATGGATTCCAACCCGCTCGAGCGCGAGCGCGGCATCACCATCCTGGCGAAAAACACCTCCATCCGGTGGAAGGGGACGAAGATCAACATCGTCGATACCCCGGGCCACTCCGACTTCGGCGGCGAGGTGGAGCGGATCCTCCGCATGGTGGATGGCGTGCTGCTCGTCGTCGATGCGTTCGATGGGCCCATGCCGCAGACCCGCTTCGTCCTCAGGAAGGCTCTGGCGCTCGACCGCACGCCGATCATCGTGATCAACAAGATCGACAGGGCCGGCTCTGACCCGATGCGCGTGCACGACGAGGTGCTGGACCTGTTGATCGAGCTCGAGGCGAACGAAGCCCAGCTCAACGCGACCGTTGTCTACGCGTCCGCGCGCGAAGGTGTGGCGACGATGGACATGGAGGTCACGCCCGTCGACCTGTCGCCCCTTTTCGACGCGATCATAGAGCACGTCCCGCCGCCGCCACATGATGATGCGGGTCCGTTTCAGATGCTGATTTCGACCATCGATCATTCACCGTACCTCGGACGTCTGGGGATCGGCCGCATCGAGCGGGGCACCATTCACGTCGGAGATCCGGTTGCGCTATTGCCACTCGATAGTTCGCAGAAGGCAGAGCAATCGCGCGTGACCAGGCTCTTCACCTTCGAGGGGCTCGATCGCATCGAGGTTCCGCAGGCCTCGGCTGGCGAGATCGTGGCTCTCGCCGGCCTCGAGGGAGTCGAGATCGGTCTCACGGTGACCGACCTCGAGCATCCGGAGCGGCTGGCCGGGATTTCCGTCGAGGAGCCGACCATCTCGGTGGACTACCTGGTCAACAACTCTCCTTTCGCCGGCAAGGACGGGAAATTCGTCACCTCCCGTCAGATCCGGGAGCGGCTCTTCAAGGAGCTCGAGCGGAACGTCGCGCTCAGGGTTGAAGACACCGATTCCACGGACACCTGGACCGTGTCGGGCCGAGGTGAGCTGCATCTCACCATCCTGATGGAGACGATGCGGCGCGAGGGTTACGAGTTTCAGGTATCGCGTCCGCGGGTGATCACGCGTGAAGGTCCGCAGGGCGAGCGACTCGAGCCCTACGAAGAGCTGTCCATCGATGTGCCGGAGGAATACCTCGGCGTCGTGATCGAGAAGCTCGGGCCGCGCCGAGCGGCGATGCTGGAGATGAAGAATCCGGGGCAGGGAATGGTGCGACTGCTGTACAAGATCCCGGCGCGCGGACTGTTCGGCTACCGCTCGGAGTTCCTCACCGACACTCGCGGCACCGGCATCATTCACCATCGCTTCCTCAATTACGGGCCGTGGGCTGGTCCTCTCGCGGGCCGGATGCGAGGCACGCTCGTCTCCATGGAAGGCGGAGTCATAGTTGCTTTCGCGCTTGCAAATCTTGCCGAGAGAGCTACCCTATTCGTGTCCCCTGGTGACGCGGTTTACGAGGGCATGCTGGTTGGTGAGAATTCGAGGCCGGGCGACATGGATGTCAATCCGACCCGTGAGAAAAAGCTGACCAACATGCGGTCCAAGTCGAGCGACGACAACATTCAGCTGGAGCCGCCGCGGGAGCTGACGCTGGAAGGTGCGCTGGAGTATATCGAGGAAGATGAGTTGATCGAGGTTACGCCGAAGTCGATCAGACTGCGGAAACGCTTCCTCAGCTCTAACGATCGTAAGAAGCTGTCGCGCGGGGCGAAGCGCGAGCGCGCTTCAGTCTAACAACCATGGAGATCACGGTAATGCGCGCCATGCTGGAGTCCGCGGGGAGTTTCCTGAACGAGGGGGGAACCGAAGCGTGGCTGGCGAAGAAGGCCCCAGAAGGTGACCCCGAGGACGAGGATCTCGAGGACGAACTGGAAGACGACGAAGACGACGAAGAGGACGGCAGCAAGGACAAGTGGGACGACGACGTGGCAGACGTCGACGACCCGGACCCGGATGAGGATGATCTCGACGACGACGACGAGGAGGACGATCTCGGCGATGATCTCGAGGACGACCTCATAGATCTGGACGACGAGTTCGACACAGAGGAGATCGAGAAGCCGCACCCCGCGCATCCGCGCAAGTACGAGGACTGAACGGCGTTCTTGTTCTGATCGGCGAAATAGGAATGCCCCGCGATTGCGGGGCATTTTGGTTTTTCAGCGATCGGAGCAGGGCCGCGGGTGCTTCAAGCAGGGCCGCGGGTGCTTCAGTTCGGGCGGAGGAGGCCCGTCGTCAGCGCGTTTCCCGTCGTGCAGGTGATTTCTCCCGCCCGCATTTCGCAGCTCTGTGAAGATTGCGAGTGCTTGACAATGGCGGTCCAGTCGGCGAGCTGGCTGCCAAGGATGTTGAACGCGGTCAGGGTCACGGTCACGTCTTTCGAGGGCGTGAATCCGTTGAGCGGAGCGTCCGGTGTCGCTGTGCCGGAGAAGTACTGGCCGTGGTTGTCGGCGGCGAACTGCTCTTCGTAGATGGCGATGGTGTGCAGGTCGGCTTTCATCGCGGCCATGTATGCCTTGTCCTTGGCGCCCGCATACCGCGGTACCGCGACGGCGGCGAGAATGCCGAGCACGACACAGACGATCACGATTTCGATCAGTGCGAATCCCTTTCGATTTTCAGCCATGTGCTGCTCGACGGAATGAGTCAATGAACTCCAAAGGGAGGTTTACCCACCTTCAATACTCATCCCGGCGCATGACGCGATCGTGAAAACAGAATTACGGTTTAGTCACGATCGCCGCGTTCCGCCGATTGACCATCCCTCGGTGCGCGGCTAAGTTGCAAGACTCTGCGCCATAGGCGGTTAGCTGTGGCGAGGGGCCTGTAGCTCAGGTGGTTAGAGCGCACGCCTGATAAGCGTGAGGTCGGTAGTTCAACTCTACCCAGGCCCATCAACTTTAGATCATTGCCCCGTAAGCGTTTACACGTTTGCGGGGTTTTGCTTCATGTACGAAAATTACGGTCTGCTGTCGATTCGCTGTCGATTGGGCCTACGGAAGGGTACCTCCTCGTCGCTCATCCCGGTTCGATAGCGCCGTCCGCATCGTCAGTTGATCCGGCTGCTGGTAGACCGTCATGACGGTCAACGGGCTCTTCCAGCCGCCCAAGTAGCAGAGATCCGCCATGGGCGTGTCAGGCTTTAGGTCATTGACGAACTTCCGCCTAAAGCTATGCCATCCGCGTCTTGCCGCTCGAGGAAGGTCGGCCAACTTCTCCGCTCTTTGCCACCAGTTCCTTACCAGATGCCTCGAAACCGGCTTGGACGAATCCTCAGGCGCGGGAAATATCCACCCGTCGCCTATCGCTTTCCACTTCCGTCGCGACAGCTCGAGCATGCGAACTGCTTCCTTTGACAAACCATCTGGAGAAACGCTCCTTTGAACTGTCAGGCGGGGAAAGGAGGCGTGCAGAGCTCGCAGCCGTATTCGTGCGACGACCGCGCTGCCTGCTTGCGGACGAACCGTACAGAGGCATAGCACCGATAGACGCGGAAGACCTTACTAGAGCGTTCTCCGCGCTCGCCGCGGATGGAGTTGCAGTAGTTATCACCGGTCATGAAGTACCAACGTTGCTTGGTGCAGCGGATCACGTCACTTGGTGCACGAGCGGGACAACTTACGAACTGGGCCCACCCGCGATTGCGAAGCGAAACGAAGCCTTTCGACGCGAGTATTTGGGGCCGTTGTCCTTCTCGCGCGGTCTAACGAACGTTGCAGCTGACAAGGGTTCTTGCACCACTTTTGTAGACACTTCCACCTAACCAGTATGGAGTGTCTTCGATGCCACGATCAGGACCACACTAGGTCCGGAAGTACAGCGACGAGTTTAAGCTCACGGCCATTCGCTTGAGTCAGCAGCCAGGGATGCAAGTGCAAACGGTCGCCGCTGCGCTGGAGATCCACCCGTTCATGTTGTCGAAGTGGCGAAAGGATCTGCGGGACGGCCGACTCCGCGGGCGAACTCCGAAAGCGCTGCCGTCCGGTCCAGCGCGTGAGATCGCGCAACTCCAGGCGCTCGAGAAGTATCCGGCACCGAGACTTCCCTCGGAGCACGGCCGTGAATCGCTCGCTACTGGTCACGATCCTTTTCTCAGTAACCTCGCCCCCAAAGCCAATCATGCAGAGCTGGCTCTCGCGCTTGTGAAGATCGAGTCCTATTGTCTCCATGGCTGGCCTCCCCGGTTTTGCGGCTCAGACCACGTGAACATCCTGTGGGGCGGAACAGTGCCACCACGTCGCCGTGGAGGTCCAGCCGCTTCATTCCAACTGAACTAAGGCGTTAGATGGACAATCACACGTTATCTCAGCGAACGAAACCCCGAAGAGGCTGCGCAGCTCACGTGGAGTTCATCCCCAAAGGAGTCTTCAATGAAAATCACCAAGAGTCTCGGAATGCTGTTGCTGGGTATCTGGCTCATCATGACCGGGCTAATACCGCTGCTCCAACTCAGCTTTTCGGGACTGGGGACTGCCATGGCCGTCCTCGCCATTGCTGCTGGTGCTCTGATCTTGGTCGGGCGCTAGCCAAGCAAGTTGGCTCGAGCGTTGGGCGGACCAGAAGCTTAGCGTGACGATGATCCTCAAAATCCCCCACAGAAAGTCCAAACAACCTGACAGGGGAGGACGTTTATGCACGACCTTTTGAGAGGAGCCGTGGCACGATTCATCGCAGGGTTCTTACTGGCGAGCGCTGTGGCTCTTGGCATTGTAGCTCTTGTTCAAGGGCCACCAAGAGGATTTGGCTTTCTCTTCCCGATGACTGCGGTCGGAATCGTTGGCGGGGTGCTTTGGGTCCGTCGACCGCCGAGGTTCTTTAACAAGACACGAACTGATTACGGAAGCCCGCGACAGTAACCTCATGCCGCGGCACGCCGAGACAATGGGGATGAATCATCGGCGGTATCGTGTTCAAGGAGAGAAGTATGAGGAAGCAACATCTCGCATGCCTTTGGCTCCTTTTCGGATCGGTAGCTTGTTCTGATTCGATGGCGCCGGACAACACTGCGTTCGGCGACATCATCGCACTTCAG
>JADGQV010000072.1 GCA_017881465.1 Gemmatimonadaceae bacterium | reverse complement strand
CGAAGCGCCGGGTCTATTCCCTCCAGGAGTTCTTCGTCCTGGCAGGGAAGGCGATCGGCTTCATCTTCGTCAAGCCGTTCTATGCCGGGGACCTCTTCCAGCAGATGGACGCGATCGGCGTCGGATCGATCGGCATCGTCCTCCTCACCGGATTCTTCACCGGAATGGTGCTCGCGCTCCAGTCGGCGGTGCAGCTTCAGACGTTCGGCGCGAGCGATTACATCGGACGACTGATCGCGGGCTCGATGATTCGCGAGCTGGGGCCGGTGTTGGCGGGGCTGATGGTGGCGGGACGCGTCGGGTCGGGAATCGCGGCGCAGCTCGGGTCGATGCGCGTCACCGAGCAGATCGACGCGCTCAACACGCTGGGCACGGATCCCATCAAGAAGCTCGTGACGCCGCGGGTTCTGGCGTCGCTCATCATGCTCCCCGTGTTGACCGTCATCAACGATTTCGTCGGCATTCTCGGCGGCAGCATCATCGCGAAGTTCTACCTCGGCAAGCCCGCGTCGCTGTACTGGCGCACCGTGTTCGAGCAGATACTCGCCGGCGGCTTCACGCTCCACTACATCCCGAATGATTTCATTCAGGGACTCGCCAAGCCATTCGTCTTTGGCGGCATCATCTCGCTCGTCGCCTGCTATCACGGATTGAACACCACGGGTGGAACCGAAGGTGTCGGTAACGCGACCACTCGCACGGTCGTCACGGCGAGCATTCTGATCCTGGTCGTCGACTACTTCCTCACGCAGATCATCCTCGTGCTGTTCCCATGACCGACGAAGAAGATCGCCGCCGCAAGGGGGACGAGAGGCGCCACCCGAGCGAGAAGGACGAGTCAGCGATGCCGCGGCGCGCGCACGACTCCGGGCGGGTGCGCGCCGCGATCAGGAACGAGCTGGAGGAAGTCGCCGAGGACAGCGCGGCGAAGGAGGCCAGGCAAGGTGCAAAGCCGGCGCAGGAACAGGTCATCACCCTCGAGAACATCTCTCTCGCGTTCGAAGAGCCGATTCTCGAGAACGTCTCGTTCGACGCAAAGGCGGGCGAGACGGTCGTCGTCGTCGGCGAGTCCGGCACGGGGAAGTCGACGATTCTGAAGCTGTTGCTCCGCCTTCTCATTCCGGACAAGGGGAGGGTGCTCATCGACGGCGAGGACATCGTCGGCCTGACGTTCGACGATGCTCTCAAGGTCCGCCAGAAGATGGGGATGGTCTTCCAGGGTGCGGCCCTCTTCGATTCGATGACCGTCTACGAGAACGTCGCGTATCCATTGCGCGAGCACACCGATCTGCTGGAGGACGAGATCGAGGCGCGCGTGCGCGAGAAGCTCCAGTTCGTCGATCTCGAGCCCGACAAGGTGATCGACCAGATGCCGTCGGAGCTCTCGGGCGGAATGAAGAAGCGCGTCGGCATCGCGCGCGGTCTCGCCAACAATCCGGAGATCATGCTCTACGACGAGCCGACGTCGGGCCTCGATCCGCTCACGACCGCCACAATTACTTACCTTATCATCAAGCTTCAGCGCGAGCTTGGCGTCACCAGCATCGTCGTTTCGCACGACATCAGATCGTCTTTCCGGATGGCGAGCAAGATCGTATTGCTCGCCAACCGTCACGTTGAATTCTTCGGCACCCCCGAAGAGATGACCGGCAGCGATGATTCCTACATCCGCGAATTCCTGGGCGGATTTTGAACCTGTTCCGTGATATTTTCTAGCCGATGAAGCGATCGTCGTTCATAACCTGGGACCAGCTCAAGGTCGGAGCGCTGATACTCGTCGCGCTCGTGATCCTTGGCGTCGCCATCCTGAAACTGGGCAACGCCGGGAATCTGTTCGGAAAGCGCTATCGCCTGGTGGCCTACGTCGCCAGCGCCAGCGGTCTCCGCATTGGCGGCCCTGTTACGGTCGCGGGACAGCTAGCGGGCAGCATCAAAGACATCCAGTTCCTGCCGGTCGACGCCGATACGACGCGCAATCTCAAGTTGATTGTGGAAGTCAATAGCGCCCTCAGGGAGCAGGTGCGTCAGGATTCGCGCGCGAAGATCAAGACGATGGGACTCCTCGGCGACAAGGTCTTCGACATCACCGTCGGCACGCCGAAGTATCGCGCGCTTCACGAGGGTGACACGCTCGTCATCGCCCCGTCAATCGACTACGAAGCCGTTGTGCAGCAGGCATCGGGCGCGATCAGCGAAGTCGTCCGACTCACGCGCGACTTGAGCAAAGTCACCAGCAGCATCAACCGCGGAGAGGGAACACTCGGCCAGCTCGTTACCAACCGGCAGCTGTACGACCAGCTCAACGCCACGCTGTCGCGCACGAGCGCGCTGATGGCGAGACTCGAGAATCCGAGGGGAACGATCGGGCGGCTCCTCGACGATCCTTCGCTTTACAACAGTCTGAATCGCGCGGTCGCGTCGGCCGACACCGTGATCTCGCAGATCAATTCGGGCAGCGGGTCCGTCGGCAAGCTCCTTCGCGACGACACGCTCTACATTCACCTCAATAGCGTCGTCGCCCGCGCCGACTCTCTCGTGAGCGCGATGTCGAGCGGAAATGGAACAATCAAGAAGCTGTTCACCGACCAGCAGCTGTACGACCAGCTCGTGAAGACTGTCACCGAGCTGAATAACGTTCTCGTCGAAGTTCGTCGCGATCCGAGACGGTACACACCGGGGTTGATTCAGGTTAAGCTATTCTAGGGCTGGTTACTGGTGCCTGGCCACCGGTGGCGGGCGGCTGACAAACTGCAACTGAACGGGCGGGAGGCGCGAGTGGCAGAGATGCCAGTTTCTTAGTTCACTACGCCCTGACTTTTCTACCGCTGTATCAGGGCACAAGCAACTGCCTTTGCCTTGAATGCCACAGAGGCAAGTCCGGGCGTCGTGAACTAAATCACTAGCAACTACGCTACTGACGCCTCCCGCCCGTTCAGTTGCAGTCAGTTGCAGTCAGTTCCATTCAGTTCCATTCAGTTCCATTCAGTTGCAGTTCTGATTCTCGAATCCTCCTCGATGCAATGAAGACGTACGAAATCGATGTCGCAGTCACCCGCGGGGATGGAACCGAGTCGGAACATCGAGTACACGCCGCCGTAGTCGGGGAGGGCGACGAGCTGCTTGGCACAGCGCGCAATGCGGACGCGTTCACCTTCTGGCGCTCCTGCGCCAAACCGTTCCAGGTCCTGCCATTTCTCGGCTCCGGCGGCTTCGATGCGCTCGGCTGGGGTGAAGAGCAGCTCGCGGTGTCGTGCGCCTCTCACGGTGGGGAGCCGGAGCACGTCGCCATCGTCCAGAAAATGCTCCGCGACATTGGCCTCGAGGAAGGAGATCTCGCCTGCGGGCCCCACGATCCGTCCTCGCAGCGCGGCGCGAAGATCGTGCGCGAGTCGGGCGAGCGCCCGACGCGTATCCACAACAATTGCTCCGGCAAGCACTCGGCGATGCTCGCGATGGCGCGTGAGAAGGGTTGGCCGACACGCGGCTACGAGGGACGCGATCACAACGTGCAGCGCGCGATTCTGCACGAGATCTCCCTCTGGACGGGCCTTCCATGCGGGAAGATCAAGCAGGCGGTGGATGGCTGTGGAGTCGTGGTTTTCGGAATGACGCTCGAGCGGATGGCGCGGGCCTACTCGCGCTTTGCGGTCGCCGCCGCTCGGGGCGAAGAGTACCCGCGCCGAGTGGTCAATGCGATGAGCAACCACCCATTTCTGGTCGGGGGCACCGATCGCTTCGATTCCGCTCTGATCGCCGAGACGAACGGCAGAGTGGTGTCGAAGGTTGGCGCGGAAGGTGTGCACTGTGCCCTCTTGACGGACCGTGGGATCGGGGTCGCGATCAAGGTCGAAGACGGAGCGCAGCGCGCGCAGGTGCCCGCTCTGCTTCGGTTGTTGCAGGAGCTCGGCGCGCTGCCCGATCCGTTGCCGCCCAAGCTCGCGGAGTTGACGCACAAGCCGGTGAAGAACACGCGAGGAGAGTCGGTGGGCGAGATAACCATGAGAGCGGACGTCGCGTGAACCGATGATGGGCGCCGACGGCTGATGACAACCGGAGCGGAAGCCCGGACTAGCGTTGCTCCACTCGAGGCCGGTCTCAGAAAACTGGTAAGGATCGCGGGCGCGATCGCCGGTTCGCCGGAGGGCCAAATGCGAGCCGTCATGTCCGACGCCATAGACGAAGTCGATCCAGTCGCGGTTGAGGAGATAATTCTTCAGTCCTACCTGTTCGCGGGATTCCCGCGCGCGCTGAACGCGGCGCGGGCGTGGCGGGCTGCATCTGGGCGACCGGCACCGGAGGCTGACCCGGACGCGTCGGGGGCAAACCCGGACGCGTCGGGGGCAGGCCTCGCCTTCTGGAGAGCGCGGGGAGAGGAGACGTGCGCAGTCGTGTACGGGGATCACTACGAAAAGCTGCGGCGGAACATTCGCGAGCTGCACCCGGCGCTGGACGAGTGGATGATCGTCGATGGGTACGGGAAGGTGCTGTCGCGGCCCGGGGTGGACCTTCGCACCCGGGAGCTGTGCGTCGTTGCCGCGTGCGCGGTGTCGGGGCAGCAGCGGCAGTTGCATTCGCACTTTCATGGGGCGCTCAATGCTGGCGCATCAGCCGGAGAAGTTGCAGCCGTGCTTGATGCGCTCACCGATTTGATCTCGAGGGATGATCTTGGGCGGTACAGACAGTTGCTGCAAAAGGTCGCGGCCGAGTAAATGTTTGTCTCACTCGGATGTGAGTCAAAGCGCCCCAATCCATACGCCGAGATACTGAGTGTTCATTGACCGCGTAGTAATCCGCGTCGAAGGGGGTACCGGTGGATCCGGCTGCACTTCCTTCCGAAGGGAGTGGCGCACCCCCATGGGCGGGCCCGACGGCGGCGACGGCGGCCGCGGCGGCAGCGTAATCGTCCGCGGCGACTCCAACCTCGCGACGCTCCTCGACTACACCTACCGCGACAAGTGGATCGCCGAGCGCGGCGAGCACGGCATGGGGTCGAACAAGAGCGGGCGGGCGGGCGCCGACATCGTCATGCCGGTGCCGCCGGGAACGATTCTGCGCGACAACGAGACCAAAGAGATCCTCGCCGAGATCCTGGAGGACGGCCAGGAGGTGGTGATCGCGCCGGGCGGGCGGGGCGGGAAGGGGAACGCGTTTTTTGCGACGCCCACCCACCAGTCGCCGCGAGAATGGCAGCCGGGCGAGGAGGGTGTGGTCCACAGTATCGAGATGGAGCTCAAGCTGATCGCCGACATGGGACTCGTCGGGCAGCCGAACGCGGGCAAGTCCACGCTCCTTTCCGTCATCTCCGCGGCCCGCCCCAAAATCGCCGACTATCCCTTCACGACCCTTCAGCCCAACCTCGGCGTTGTTCAGCTGTCCGACCACCGGACCTTCGTGGTTGCGGACATCCCGGGCATCATCGAAGGAGCGCACGAGGGCAAGGGACTGGGCCTCCAGTTCCTCCGGCACATCGAGCGGACCCGGATTCTGGCGTTCCTGATCCCGATCGACGCTATGGACTGGCAGGCGGAGTACGACCAGCTGAGGCGTGAGATCGCCGAGTACTCCCCGGACCTCGCGGCCAAGCCTCACTGCGTGGTTTTCACAAAGATGGATCTCCTGGGCGAGGAGTACGCGCCGCCCATCGATGCGCCGGGAGCGTTCGGGCTTTTTGCGATCAGCGCGGCCGCGCGCGAAGGATTGGACGCGCTCACCGCAGCGTGGTGGACGGAGCTCCTGCGCCTCAAGCAGAGTGTCAGGCCTGAAGACGTAACTTTAAGTCTGCCCTGATCTTGAATGCTTACACTTGAAGCACCTCCGACACTGTCGGAAATGCAAGTGCAGTGCTGGACGCGTGAGTCAGCTGAGTACCCGGTCGAGCTTCTGGATCTCGCCCAGCCACCGCGCGAGCTGTACGCGATCGGGCGGACCTCGGCGCTCTCAAGGCCGCGCGTCGCGATCGTCGGGACCCGGAACTCGACCGCTTACGGCGAGCGAATCACCCGGACGCTGACGCGAGCGCTCGTCCGCGGCGGAGTCTCGATCGTGAGCGGGATGGCGCGCGGGATCGATGCCGCCGCCCACCGGACGGCGCTGGAGGAGGGTGGAAATACCGTGGCGGTTCTGGGGACGGGCGTCGACGTCCCCTATCCGGTTGGCCACCGCCTCCTCCATCGCACCATCGCGGAGCATGGGATCGTGGTCTCGGAGAGTCCGCCGGGAACGAGAGCTGGCCCGGGCGCCTTTCCGAGGCGAAACCGGATCATCGCGGCCCTGGCTCCGGTCACCATCGTCGTCGAGGCTGGGTTCAGAAGCGGCGCCCTCAACACCGCCTCGCAGGCGCTCGAGCTCGGGCGCGTCGTCGCGGCGGTCCCCGGGCCGATCGACTCCGATCAGAGCCGCGGCTCCAATCAGCTGCTGAGAGATGGCGCAGTGCTCATCGCAGCGCCGGAGGACGCGCTCGCTCTACTCGGCGTCTCGGCGCCGCAGGTCGCCCCGCCGCGACCGCTATTACCCGAATCCGAGCAGAAGGTCTGGGACGCGATCGCGGGAGGGTTCGTGGACACCGACGCCCTGCCGGCCGCCACCGATCTGACGATCGCGGAATGCCTGGCGGCCATCACGTCCCTCGAGATCATGGGGCTCGTCGAGTGCTCGCTCGCCGGAGAGATTCGTCGTCGCTGAAAAGGCCAGAGCCAGGTCCACCGGGCCTATATTCATTTATGCCCCCCCGTCACCTTTACATCCACATCCCGTTCTGCGCCCGACGCTGCTCGTACTGCGATTTCTCGATCGCGGTACGATCCACCACCCCCGTCGATGAGTACGTCACGGCCCTGCGAACCGAGATGGACGGCCTGCGAGAGGATCTCGGCGGCACGACCCTCGACACGGTGTACCTGGGCGGCGGGACTCCGTCTCGGCTCGGAGGACTTGGCATTGGCGACGTTTTGGCGACCGTCCGGGACCGCGCCAGGATCGCGGCCGCGCCCGAGATCACGATCGAAGCGAATCCGGACGATGTGAACGACATGGCGGTCGCGCATTGGGTCGCCGCCGGCGTGAACCGCGTCTCGCTCGGATCGCAAAGCTTCGATGATGCGGCGCTCAAATGGATGCACCGAACCCACGACGCCCGGCAAATCGGCCAAGCGGTCAACACTCTGCGGCGGGGCGGCATCGACAACATTTCCCTCGACCTGATCTTCGCGCTGCCCGCCCACCTGGGGCGGTCGTGGGAAAGCGACCTCCTTCGTGCACTCGATCTCGAGCCGGCGCACCTGTCGCTCTACGGCCTGACCGTCGAAGCGCAGACTCCGATTGCGCGTTGGGCCGACCGTGGCGCGACCGTGCAGGGAAGCGAAGAGGGCTACGAAGAAGAATTCCTCGCCGCGCACGAGACGATGGCCGGGGCCGGCTACGACCACTACGAGGTCTCCAACTTCGCGCGTCCGGGAATGACGTCGAGGCACAATTCGGCCTACTGGACGGGCGCGTCCTACGCCGGCGTCGGACCATCCGCGCACTCGTTCGATGGCGCGAATCGACGATGGAATGTTTCGGCATACTCGGAATGGATTCGGCGTCTCGGCTTGGGCGAGACGGTGATAGCCGGCGAAGAGAATCTGACCGATGAGAATCGGGCGACCGAAGAGGTGTACCTCGGGCTCCGCACCCGGCGCGGTCTCGCGATCGCGGAGGAAGAGGTGAGTCGCGTTCAAACTTGGGAGGCGGCCGGTTGGGCGCTGATCGACGAGCCCCTCAAAGACCCGCGGGTTCGGCTCACCGCAACGGGGTGGCTCCGCCTCGACAGTCTGGCGGCGGATCTGGCTGCGCAAAGAGCCCGGCCCGTAAGCGCGAGCTTAAGTCCAAACCCTAGTCATTGCTATATTTAAGTCTATGTCACTGCCGGATCTGAACGAGCGCGAGCGTCGCGTTCTCGAAGCCGTAATCCAAACTTATGTGGAGACGGCGCAGCCGGCCGGCTCGAGGAGTCTCGCGCACAAATTTGGGCTCGGCGTCTCCCCGGCGACCATCCGCAACACGATGAGCGACCTGGAAGAGAAAGGATACCTCTACCACCCGCACGCATCGGCTGGCCGCGTGCCGACCGACGTCGCCTATCGGGTTTACGTCGACTCCCTGATCCCGATTCGGCCGCCCGGGGCAACCGAGCGCCGACAGCTCACCGCCCAGATCGCAACCGGCGGCTCCGCCGTCGAAGCCATTCTCCGGCGCGCCGCTCAGAGCCTTGGCGTGATCACGCAGGAGCTGGGAATCGCACTGGGCCCTCGCCTCGACAACGCGATACTCGAGCGCGTGGAGCTGATTCGCCTTTCGTCCGAGCGTTTACTCGTCGCGCTCACGCTCTCGGCCGGCGCCGTGCGGACGATTTTCGTCGATGTCCACGGCGAGATCGCCGACGCCGCCATCAATGAGGTCACACGCGTTCTCAACGACAGGCTGGCGGGACTCACCCTTCGGCAGATCCGCTCGTCACTGGGCGACCGGCTCCGCGACGTCGGACCGACGCGCGACGCGTCGGATCTTCTCAACGTCTTCATCGAAGAAGGGGAGCAGCTTTTCGATAGCGCGATCGAGTCCGATGACGACACCGTTTTGCTGGGCCAGGCATCAGTTCTCGCCGAGCAGCCGGAGTTTGCCAATGTCGACAACATGAGGAAGTTGGTGGTGCTCACCGAGACGCGGCAGAAACTCGGCGAGCTGCTTCGTCGTCGCAGCGAGACTGGAGGGGTGTCGATCACGATCGGCAACGAGCACAACGATCCGAAGCTTGCCAGCTTCACCGTGGTGACGGCGCCGTACCACGCGGGACCATTGAGCGGAGTGATCGGCGTGATCGGACCGACCCGCATGCCGTACGACAAAGTCATCTCGCTCGTGACACACACTTCCGAGCTGGTGACGGACCTGTTGAAGGAGAATTCAAGGACACATGGCTGATTTTTACCACACGCTTGGCGTCGCGCGGGGCGCAAGCGATGCAGAAATAAAGTTGGCGTATCGCAAGCTGGCGATGACGTACCACCCCGACCGCAACAACGGGTCGAAGGACTCCGAAGAAAAGTTCAAGAGCATCACCGAGGCGTACGACGTTTTGCGCGAACCCGACAAGCGCGCTTTGTACGATCGCTACGGCGAGGCAGGATTGCGTGGCGGCGCGGCCGGATTCCACCACGTCGATCTCTCGGAAGCGCTGAACATCTTCATGCGTGACCTCGGGGGACTCGGTGGATTCGGCGACCTGTTCGGCGGGGGTGGCGGACGCGGATCCGGGCCCCGCTCGGGAACGGACATCAAGATGGCGATGCCGATGACGCTGGTCGAAGTCGCGAGCGGCGCCGAGAAGGCGGTCACGGTGCGTCTGCTCGAGCCGTGCGATCGGTGCGAGGGAAGAGGCGCCGAGCCCGGATCATCATCGGTCCCCTGTAGCACGTGCCGCGGGAGCGGGGAAGTGCGTCGCGCGCAGCGCTCCTTCTTCGGCCAGGTCGTGAGCGTCGCGCCGTGTCCCAGCTGCTCCGGTGAAGGAACTGTGATCTCGTCGCCGTGCAAGAAATGCAGAGGCGAGGGGAGGATCCGGGGAGAAAAGGAGATCCTCGTCCGCATTCCGGCCGGAGTCTCAACCGGCCAGTACATGACGATGCGCGGCGTCGGCAACGTCGGACCGCGCGGCGGCCCGCGCGGTGACATCCTCGTCGTGTTCGAGGTGGAGGAAGATCCGCGCTTCGAGCGGGACGGCGAAGATCTTTACACGGAGGTGCTCGTGACCTACCCGCAGCTCGCGCTCGGCGCCAACGTCGATGCGCCGATGGTAACCGGCAGCGTGACGGTGCAGGTGCCCGCAGGCACTCAGAGCGGGCAGGTGTTCAACATTCGCGGTCGCGGCTTGCCGAGGATCAACTCCAGCTCCTGTGGCGACCTGCACGTAAGGCTTCAGCTCTGGACGCCGGAGAATCTCAGCGACGAGGAGTCGGCGCTCATTCGCCGCCTCAGTGAAGTGCAGAACGTGCCTCCCGCGCGACCCAAGGGGCTCTGGTCGAAAATCAGAGAATCGTTGGGCGCGTGAGCTGGATCTCGCTGCGAATCACTCCCGAGTCCAACCGCGAGGGAGTGATCGCGGCGCTCTTCGAGTCCGGATCGCAGGGCGTTCAGGAAGATGGCGCGGCGGTGGTCACGCACTTTCCCGCCGACGCGCGCATTCATGAAATTCGCAACGCCGTGATGGCCGCCGATCCGCGCGCCGACATCGCGATCGCGGATTCGCCCGACACCGATTACTCCGAGTGGCGCGCGTCGGTATCGTCGCACCAGGTCGGCGGCCTCGTCATCGCTCCACCGTGGCTCGCCCGCGGTCTCGATCCTGAAACGACCGTCATCGTCGATCCCGTAATGGCGTTCGGAACCGGGGAGCATCCCACGACGCGTGGCGCGATGCGATTGATGCAGGGCGTCATACGTCCGGGAGACGTAGTGGCTGACGTCGGCGCCGGCAGCGCGGTTCTCTCGATCGCCGCGGCCAAGCTCGGCGCGACGCGTGTCGCAGCCATCGAGATCGAGCACGATTCCATCGGGAACGCCGAGGAGAACGTCCTCGCCAACTCGGTGAGCGAGCGAGTCGAAGTGATCGAAGGTGACGCGACGACACTGCTGCCGCTCCTGGCTCCGGTGCGCGTGGTGATCGCGAACATCATTTCGTCAGTACTCATCGCGATGCTGCCGATGATGAAAGCGTCGCTCGCGAGTGGAGGTCAGGCGATTCTGGCCGGGATTCTTGTTGAAGAGCGCGACGCGATGGTGTCAGCGCTGGATGCCGGCGGTTGGGCGATCGAACGCGAAGATACGGAGGACGTCTGGTGGAGTGTACAGATCGCACCGCGGTAGCGACGTTCTTCGCCGCGGAGCCGCTCGTCGTCGGTGGAACGGTGACGTTGTCGGACGAGGCCGCGCATCACATCCGCGTTGCGAGGGTCGCAGTCGGCGACTGCGTCGCGCTTCGTGACGGCGCGGGCAGAGCCGCGGTCGGCACGCTGGTGAAGGTCTCCAGGAATTCCGCGCTCGTCGACGTGAGCGAGACGAGCGAGATCCCACGGCCCGCTCCGATCCATCTGCTGGCGCCCGTTGCCGACAGGGAGCGGATGCTGTGGCTGGCGGAGAAGGTGATGGAGCTGGGCGTGACGAGCTGGAGGCCGGTGATCTGGCGTCGCTCGAAGAGCGTGTCACCGCGCGGCGAGGGCCCGACGTTTCAGGCGAAGGTGCGCGCGCGCATGACCTCGGCGTTGATTCAGAGCGGCAGCGGATGGCTGCCCGACATGTTTCCGGAGGCGACTGTCGAACGCGCCGTCGCCGCCGCGCCGCTCGGGACGCGCATTCTGCTCACGAAGGACGGAGAGCCGATTGCCGGCATACCGATGCACACTCCGATCACGATAGCTCTCGGACCAGAGGGTGGAATGGAGCCGGCCGAGCGCGATCTTTTCATCGGCGCCGCATTTCTCCCTGTGAAGCTTGGGTCGAGCACGCTACGTTTTGAGACTGCGGGTGTGGCCGCGGTGGCGATCGCCGCCGCATTGCAAGCAACTTCGAGGCAATCCAATGTCTGAGCCCTGCATCTTCTGTCGAATCGTGCGCGGGGAGGTACCCGCGCAGATGCTCGCGAACAACAAGGAAATCGCGGCGTTCCGCGATCTCAATCCGCAGGCGCCGGTTCACATTCTCATAGTCCCGAAGAAGCACGTCGCCTCGCTCGACGACATGGCCGACTCGTACTTATTGGGCCAGATGGTGACGCTCGCCGCAGCGATCGCGAGGCAGGAGAAGATCGCGAAAACCGGGTACAGGACGGTGATCAACACGGGTAAGGACGG
>JADGQV010000071.1 GCA_017881465.1 Gemmatimonadaceae bacterium | reverse complement strand
AACGTCGTCGGCAACATTGCGGGACTGCCGAAGTCAGCGTGGGTGTCGTACGTGGATGCGGGTCACTTCGACCCGGGCACGGTGTACGCGACGTTCGACCTGCACACCTTCGGCGACATGCGCCCCTACGCATACAAGTCGACGGACTACGGCAAGACCTGGACGTCTCTCGTCGCGGCCGGCAGCCCGGTCCGTGGCTACGCGCACGTGATCCGGCAGGATCTCGTCAATCCAAACCTCCTCTTCCTCGGTACCGAGTTCGGACTCTGGATTTCACTCGATGGTGGCGCGCAGTGGTCGCGGTACAAGGGCGGGGATTTCCCCGCGGTCGCCGTGCGCGATCTGGCGATCCATCCACGCGACAATGATCTCGTGATTGCGACCCATGGCCGCGGCATCTGGATCATCGATGACATCACACCGCTGCGCGCGCTCACGCCGGCGATCCTTGCCCAGGATGTCGTATTCATGCGCGCGAGACCGACCGCGCAGAAGATTCCCGCGCAGGGCGGCTGGATGAATGGCGATGCCGCCTATGTCGGCGACAACTCCACCGACGCCGCGGTAATTACCTACTACCTGAAAAAGCGGCACATCTTCGGTGACATGAAGATCGAGGTGCTCGATGCATCGGGTCACGTCGTTGGGACAGTGCCGAGCACGAAGCGGCGCGGCCTTAGCAGGGTGAGGTGGTCGATGCGTCTGCCGCCCCCGAAGGTTCCGCCCGCGGCGAGCGCGGCGTTCGGCGCGGCGTATGGTCCTCGGGTTCTTCCCGGGACGTACACGGTGAAGATGACCAAGGACGACAAGGTCTACACGATGCCGCTCCAGCTGGTGTCCGACCCGCGCGAGACGCACACAATGGCGGACCGCCAGGCGCAGTTCGCCCTCGCCAACAAGCTCGTCGGCATGCTCGGCGACATGTCGTTCGCGGTGGAGCGGATGAATGGCGTGAGATCGGACCTCGAGGATCGCGCGTCCAAGCTGCCGGCGGGTGATCCGCTGGCACAGCGACTCCGCGACGCGTCGTCGGCGGCTGACGTGATGCGCAAGAAGATCGTGGCGACGAAAGAAGGCGGCATGATCACCGGCGAAGAGCGACTACGCGAGAATCTCTCCGACTTGTACGGAGCCGTCGTATTCTACGATGGGAGGCCGTCGCAGATGCAGGTCGATCGAACCGATGCGATCGGGCGTGAGCTGGGGGACATTGTCGCAGCGTTCGACGCATGGTCGGCAAAGGATCTCGCCGCGCTCAACTCCGAGCTGGGTGCCAAGAAGCTTCAGCCGATCGTGCTGATCGACCGTGCGCAGTGGGAAGGAGTGGGGAAGGGCGGGCAGTAGGCTGGAGTCCAGCGACTTCCGCTTCCCAAAGGGGGGCCCGCATTGTCGACCGCCGTGATCGTCGCGAGTCGAGGCTATCTTACCGGACTAGCGAATGCCGAGAGGATGAGGCTTTGAAAGACGCACCAACACCCGAGTCGGCCTTTTCACGGCGAGACTTCGTAGTCCGCGCGGGACGGGCTGGAATTGCGCTGTCAATCTTTCCGCCGAGCTTGCGCGGTCTCCTGGGTGTGCCCTCGCCCAGCGCCTCGGGCGAAGCGCTCGAACACGGAATTCTCGCCGCTCCGATTTCATCCGACCTCTACTCCGGCCTCCGCTGGCGCATGCTCGGCCCCTTCCGCGGCGGTCGCGTGGCAGCCGCGACGGGAGTACCAGGCCGTCCTAACGATTTCTACTTCGGCGCCGTGAATGGCGGCGTCTGGAAAACGATCGACGGTGGACGGGTGTGGACCCCGATCTTCGACGGACAACCGACCGCATCGATCGGGGCCATCGCCGTTGCGCCATCGGCGCCCGACACGGTCTACGTTGGCAGCGGAGAGTCCACGTTGCGTGATTCCGTCGGTTACGGCAACGGCGTCTACAAATCCACCGATGCCGGCAGGACGTGGACACACCTCGGACTCGACGAGACGCACCACATCGGCAAAATCGCCGTTGATCCAAAGAATCCAAACAACGTGTTCGTCGCGGCGATCGGAAAACTCTATGCGGCGAACAAGGAGCGCGGAATCTTCCGCACGAGAGATGGCGGCCACACCTGGCAAAAAGTCCTCGGCGACGAGAACGTCGGCGCGGTCGAGGTCGTCATCGATCCTTCCAACTCGCAGATCGTCTACGCGGGTCTCTGGAACACGAGGCGTCCGCCCTGGTTCACCTACGCTCCGACCAACGGCCCGGGGGGCGGAATCTTCAAGTCGACCGATGGCGGCAGCACCTGGACCCAGCTCACCAACGGATTGCCGAAGGAGGGAATCGGAAGAACCGGCATCGCTATCGCGCCGACAAATCCGAATCGTGTCTACGCAATCGTAGATTGCCTCCTGCCCGAGGCTCCGCCACAGGTCGAGCCTCCGCTGGGGACTCCCGCGCCGCAGCCGGCGCCGGCGGGCGCGCGGCCATCGAGCCCGCCTCCGGGCCAAGGCGGATTCTTCAAGTCAGATGATGCGGGCGCCACCTGGACTCGGCTCTCCAACGACCCGGCCCTGTGGGGACGAGGCTGGTACTTCGAGAAGATCGCCGTCGATCCGACCGACGCCGATACCGTCTATGTGCCGAACGTCGCGGTCAACAGAACGCGGGACGGGGGGAAAACGTGGGTAGTGATTCGCGGATCTCCCGGCGGCGATGACTATCACCAGGCATGGATCTACCCAGGAGATCCGAACACGATGATCGTCGCCAGCGATCAGGGTGCCATCATTACTCGGAACGCTCGATCCAACGATCCGCGAGAGGTTACCTGGAGTTCGTGGCTCAATCAGCCGACGGCGCAGATATATCATCTCTCGGTCGATTACCGCTTTCCTTACTGGGTGACGGGCGCGCAGCAGGACTCGGGCGCGATCGCGGTTCGCTCGCGCGGCAAGTTCGCCCAGATCTCGATGCACGACTGGGAGCCGATCGCTCCAGGGGGAGAGAGCGGCTACACTGCCGGTGATCCGCTCAATCCTGGGGTGGTTTTCGGCGGAGACGGTCAGCGGTGGAATCTCGACGCAAACATTCCCGTCGAGGGGACGACGAGTCCGAAATCACCGGAGCCCGCGCGCGGCGATTGGACGCAGCCGCTGGTATTCTCGAAAGCCGATCCTCGCGCCCTCTATTACGCGAATCAATTCCTGTTCAAGACGACCGACGGCGCAAAGACATGGGCGCTTATCAGTCCCGATCTCACTCGTCCGGAAGTTTCCATCCCGCCGACGCTGGATGCGGCCGCCGCGGCAGCGGTCGATCGCAATGGGAAACGCGGCGTCATCTTTACGATTGCCCCCTCGCCATTGCGCGCGCCGCTAATCTGGACCGGAACCGACGACGGTTACATCCAGCTCACGCCGGACGATGGAAAGACGTGGCAAAATGTGACTCCCGCCGCGATCACGCCCTGGAGCAGGGTGACGATGCTGGAAGCGTCGCACTTCGATCCTGCCACTGCATACGCGAGCGTCGACCGGCATCAGCTCCAGGATTTCGAGCCCTACATCTATCGCACCCGCGACATGGGCCGGACGTGGCAGAGAATCACGAAGGGTCTGCCGAGCGGAGTTTATGTGCACGTTGTCAAGGAGGATCCGCACCGGCGTGGTCTGCTGGTCGCCGGCACCGAGCGCGGCATTCACGTCTCGTTCGACGATGGCGACAACTGGCAGCCGCTCCAGCTCAACGTGCCGGTGACGTCAATGCGCGACTTCGAGTTCTACGGCAACGATCTCATCCTCGCGACGCACGGACGCGGCTTCTGGGTGATCGACGACATCAGCCCTCTGCGTCAATTGAGCGACGCGGTGACGCGCGACGACGCCTATCTCTTCAAGCCGGCGGACGCGATCAACTTCATCGAAGGCACTGACAATGGGACGCCCTTACAGAAAGATGAGCCGCAGGCGGAGAATCCGCCGAACGGCGCGTCGATCGACTACTACCTGAAGAAGGCGCCGAGCACGCCGGTGGTGATCGAGATCGTCGATGCGAGCGGGGCGGTGGTGCAAACATACTCGAGCGACCCGGCCACTCAGCGTCCTCCGGCGGGTCGCGGAGCGGGAGGGGGAGGGGGAGCGCAACCCACGGGCATTCCGCGGGTATCTCCGCTGTGGCAGACGCCGCCAGAGCTGCCGTCGGCGAGCGCCGGAATGCACCGCGTGACGTGGAACCCGCTTCGGCCCCGCCCGCGCGGTGCGCCTCCGGCGGATGAGGGTGGTCCGCTGGACAGGCGCTACGTCGGCAACTTCACCGCGAAGCTGACCGTGAATGGGAAGGCCTACGCGCAGCCGTTCGTGGTGAAACCGGATCCGAGAAAGCAGCGTTCCTAATCATGAAATTTCGGGCCGGCATTCCGTCAGCGAAACTTCGGGTCGGCATTACTTCAGCTTGATTCCTTTGGAGCTCAGCATGGCGTACACATTTCGTATCCTCGCTTCTCTCGCCTTTTTCGCGGGCTCAGCTTTGGCGCAAGGGACTGGCAGTAGTCAACCGAACGGCGCGGGCGGAACGCCGTCAGTGGAGGCGCGAGTCAAGGGGCTGCACGCGCTTCTCAACGAACAGTGGGAATACACCCTCCGCACCTCGCCCGAATTCGCGTCGATACTCGGCGATAAGCGCTACAACGACAAGCTCAGCGATTTCTCGCAGGTGGCGATCGACAGGGACATCGCGCAGAATCGCGTTTTCCTCTCGAAGTTCGCGGCGGTCGATGCAACCGGCTTCCCCGAGCAGGAGAAGCTCAATCGCGATCTGATGGTGAGAAACCTTCGCGAAACGCTCGATGCCGCGAAGTTCAGGGATTGGGAGATGCCCGTCAACCAGATGAGCGGTATCCACATCGACGCGCCGCAGCTCGTGACTTCGCTCTCGTTCGAGACCGTCAAGGATTACGACGACTACATCGCGCGGCTCAAGCAGCTACCGCGGGTATTCCGCGAGGTGACAGTGCAGATGAGGAAAGGCATGGGCGAAGGTCTGATGCCGCCGAAGATTCTGCTGGTGCAAGCGGCGAAGCAGGCGAACGATTTGGCGACTCAGAAACCGGAAGACTCACCGTTTGCCATTCCGACGACGAAGTTCCCGAAGGAATTTGCCGCCGCCGATCAGTCGCGTCTTCGCGACGGAGTTCTCGCGGCGCTCCGCGATAGCGTCCTGCCGGCTTACGTCAGGTTCACGGCATTCGTACGCGACGAGTATGCGCCGCATGGGCGCACTGAAATCGGAGCGTGGGCCCTCCCGGACGGCGCGGCGCGTTATGCCTTCGCTGTTCGCCGCTCCACGACGACGAACATGACGCCGGACGAGATCCACGCGCTCGGCCAGCGCGAAGTCGCGCGCATCGAAGCCGACCAGCTCGTGATCGCCAAGAGCCTTGGCTTTTCAACGGTTCGAGCGCTCCGGGATTCGATTCCAAAAATTCCCTCGCTGCACCCGAAATCGAGGGAGCAGATTCTCGACGAGTACCGGCACTACGTGGATCAGATGTCGGCCAAGCTGCCGACGCTGTTCGGGAGACTGCCGAAAGCCAAGCTCGAGGTGATGCCGATCGAGCCGTTTCGTGAAAAGGAAGCGTCAACATCATACAATCAGGGCACGCCCGATGGGTCTCGGCCCGGCCACGTATTCGTCAATACTTACGATTTTGCGAATCAGCTGACGATCAACAACGAGTCGACTGCGTATCACGAGGGAATTCCTGGCCATCACATGCAGATTTCGATCGCGCAGGAGTTGCCAGAGCTGCCTCCGTTTCGCCAGCAGGCGAACTACACGGCGTTCGTCGAAGGGTGGGCGCTTTACTCCGAAAGGCTGGGGAAGGAGATCGGATTCTATCAGGATCCCTACAACGACTACGGCCGGCTAGACGACGAGATGCTGCGCGCGATTCGGCTGGTGGTCGACACGGGAATTCACGGCAAGGAGCATTGGACGCGCGACCAGGTGTTGCAATTCTTCCGAGACCATTCGAGCAACAACGAAGCGGCGATTCAGTCGGAGACCGACCGCTACATTGCGTGGCCGGCGCAGGCGCTCGCTTACAAAGTCGGTCAGCTCACGATTCTGCGGCTGCGCGAGAAGGCGCGCCAGCAACTTGGCGACAAGTTCTCATTGAGCGCTTTCCATGACGAGCTGATCGGCGCCGGTGCGTTGCCGATGGATGTGCTCGAGCAGCGGATGAACGAGTGGATCGCGCGAACCGCGGCGGCAAATTAGAGAGCCTCTCGGGAAGGAGTCGTCGCCGCCGCCTCCACTGCTGTTACTGCTGGCCGAACGACCTGATGTAGGAGGCAACCGCGACCATCTGTGCGTGTGACAGCTTGTCCTTGTAGGACTTCATCGCCTGGCTTGTCCCCTTCGTCAGCACCGTCACCACCGAATCGCCGGAGCGCTTGGCGAAGAACGCCGCATCAAAAGCCGCGATCTTCGGGAACCTTGCCTTCATCGCCGTGGATGGAACGCCACGTACCCCGTGGCAACTCCGGCAGTTTGCTTCGTAAAGAGTCTTGCCGTCCGCTATCTGGCCAGTCCCGGCCGGCGCAACCGCTTCCACACGCGGCGGGACCGCTTCGGTCCTGGCGGCAGCCCTCGCCGCCTCCGCTTGCTTCAAGGAATCCAGCCTGGCAATTCTTGTCGCCTCGGCCTTTTCCTGCGCCCGCTTGATTGAATCTGTTCGTGCCGCCGCCGCCGTAACCTGAGCGGTTTGGCCAGCCTTGTTCTTCGGCGGACTCGCTTCCTTGGTCTGCCCTTGCGAGGCTGGCTTTGTTTGAGGCTCTGCAACCGTTGCCGGTTCGGCAACTGTTTCCACGGTCTTGGTCACGCTCTCCGCCGGTGCCTGGACCTGGCTTTGATTCGTATCCTTGACCGCTTCCTTTCCGGCCGGCTGGCATCCAGACACACCCGCGCAGACTAACGCTGACAATGCCAATGCCCGAATGTACATGTTCATCTTGACCCGCTCCCCTTCTCAAGAAGAAAACTCCTCGGCACGAAGAATATTCTCGCGGCAGAAACACTGCGTCAGGGAACGGTCGATATCCGCGTAAGGGATTCCCCTCTCGCGACGCCAGACCCTGGTGCGCGACGTTTGGGACGACGGCCGACATCGGTCGATGATTCTTTATCTACTCGCAGGGAGAACCCCATGGCGGATCGGCTTTCGGCGCTGGAGCAGCAACTGCTCGACTTGCAGCGGAAGCTGGAGAGGCTGGAAAAGCGCATGGACGCCGGCGGACTGCCGGCTGACCGTACAGGGACCCTCCCCGGGACTCCCGCCTCGCCGACCCAGACTCCTGGTGAAGATAAAGAATTGGGAGCAATCGCTTTCAACTTCACTTCTTTTCTTACGCTTTCAGGAAGGAGCCTGATCATCCTGGGGGGCGCGTACCTGATTCGGGCTTTAACCGAGAGCGGCATGCTGCCCGCACCGGCAGGAGTAGCGCTGGGGCTGGCCTACGCGGTGTTGTGGATTCTTGCCGCAGGACGTGCAGCGGGAAAGGGCCTCAAGGGCGATGCCACTTTCCATGTCGTGGTCGCGACTGCCATCGCCTTCCCTCTCATCTTCGAAGCCACGGTTCACTTCCACTTTCTCGGGCCTGAATCCAGTGCGACTGCTCTGGCTTTGTTGTCTGCCCTTTCGCTCACGATCGCGTGGCGGTTCAGCCATCAGATCATGGCCTGGATAACCACTGTCGCCGCCTTGATCACCGCAGTGGTTCTCATCGCAAACACCGGCGCTGTGCTCTCGATCGAGGCTTTCCTGTTAGTGCTGGGTCTTTCGACCTTGTGGCTGGGATACGACCGGCAGTGGGCCCTTCTGCGCTGGCCCGTGGCGTTGGAAGTGGACTTCGTCGCGGTTGGTCTCGTGCTGCGCGCAATTGCGCCGGAGCGACAGGATCCACCCGCCATGGTCATAGGTCTGCTCATGGCCCTGGTGGGTAGCTACATCGCGAGTTTCGCTGTGCGAACCCTCGTTCGCGGCCGCGATATTCTGCCTTTCGAAATCTTCCAGACCGCCGCCAGCCTTCTTCTTGGCCTCGGTGGATCGGTGGTCGTGGTGCGGGCCACCCACGCGGCAGCTGAACCGCTGGGCGTGATCAGCCTGGCCCTCGGCTTGGGGTCCTATGCGGTGGCCTACGCATTCATAAGTCGAACGCGGGCGAAGAACGTGAATTTCTATTTCTATACGGCTCTGGCGCTGGTGTTCACGCTGGCCGGTCTCAGCATTCTGCTTGGAGAGACGCTTCTCATTCTCTCATTCTGCGCGCTTGCCGTGATCGTCACGCTGTTGGGGAGACGATTCAACCACCCGGCCTTGTTGCTTCATGGATTCACTTACCTGCTGGGAGCCGCTTGGGTCTCCGGCCTGCTGAAGGATTCGGCATCGTTTTTCCTGGGTGATGCCGCAGCCAATGTCCGGGAGTCCGGGCGGATTGGATGGGTGGTACTGTTGGCCTCCGTCGGATGTGCGCTCACCTTGAATCGCAAGCGGGAATCTCAGGTGGTCCTCATGACCCGCGTGGCCCGTCTGGGTCAGGTAGGACTTCTAGTGCTCCTGCTTGGTGGAACGAGCATTTACCTTGTCGTGGTTCTGATCACCCACCTTCTCGGCCATCCCTTGGAACAAGGCGGGATCGCCACCCTTCGAACGGCGGTGTTCGCTTGTTCGGCCGTTGCTTTGGCGGCCAGCGCTCGCCGTTGGGCGATCCATGAAATGGGTTGGCTGGCCTGGGTCCTCCTGGGAGGAACGGGTCTCGAGGTACTGGTCGAGGATCTGCGGTATTCCGGCCCTTCGTTGCTTTTCATCGCCTTCGCCATCATCGGAATCGCATTCATTCTTGTGCCGCGGCTGCTATCGAAGACGCGACCGGAGAATCGTCCGGAATAGACTCATCCCTCGGGAATCAAGGCATCGCTTCAGCAGCAGATGGCTTATCCCTTCATCGCGCCCTTCACGCGCGCCGGCGTCATCGGCAACTGCACCACACGCGCGCCGACCGCGTCGAACACCGCGTTCGCCACCACCGCGCCTGTCGTGATGATCGCGGGCTCGCCCCCTCCCTGAGGCGCGAGGTCCGGCGAATCCAGAATCACCGTCTCGATACGCGGCACCACCGAGAAGCGCGGCAACTCATACGTGTCGAAGTTCGTGTCGAGCACGACGCCGTCCTTGAAGCGAACCTCCTCGGCCAGGGTGTAGCCGAGTCCCATGGTGATGCAACCTTCCATCTGTTGCGCGGCGCCCTCGGGATTCACGACGATCCCCATGTCCTGCGCGCATACGACGCGCACGACCTGCACCTTGCCGGTGCCCTTGTCCACTTTCACTTCGGCCATTGTCGCCACGTATGTGCCCGCGTCAATGCCGCACGCCACGCCAAAGCCGCGGCCACTCGGCGCCGGCTTCGGCGACCAGCCGAATCGTTTTGCGGCGGCTTCGAGCACGCGGCGCATTCGCGCATCGGTGAGATTCCGCATTCGGAATTCGACAGGATCCAGTCCGGCCTTCGCCGCCATCACGTCGATGTGCGACTCGCGCGCGAAGACGTTGGCGTTGGCGCCCGGTGCCCGCCAGGGCCCGACGCCGAACGGGTGCATGCCGCCGGTGTTGCCGCTCCAGCCGCTGCGGACCAAAGTGCGGTGGTTCGGGACGTCGTAGAACAGCGCGGAGCCACGCTCGCCGGGCCCGATGATCACATTGTCCCAGAACACAATTTTCTTCGCGGCGTCGAGCCCCGCGCGAATCTTGAAGACCGAGGCAGGGTCGAACGTGTCGAAGAAGAACTCTTCCTCGCGTCCCCACACCACGCGTACCGGTTTTCCCGTTGCCATGGCGAGACGCGCGGCTTCAATACCCTGCATGCTTGTGCTCTTGCCGCCAAATCCTCCACCGACGTACGGCGTGATGACGCGCACCTTTTCGGGCGCGAGGTTGAGCGCGCGCGCGATCTGCGTCTTGAGCGGGAAGGGCGTCTGTGTGCCGGCCCACACCGTGACCTTGCCGTTCTCCACGACCGCCACGGCCGAGTGCGTCTCCATCGCCGCGTGCGCGACGTAGCCTTTGAGGTACGTCTGCTCGACGACTTGTGACGCCAGTTTTTCTCCGTCGGCCAGGTTTCCGCGTGAGCCCGATGCCCTCCCTTCAGGCGCCACCTTCTGCAGATGCTCGAAGATCGTCTCGTGGGTGAGAGTGGACGGCGAAGGGGAATACGTGGCTTTGACCAACGCGAGAGCCCGCGTTGCCTCGTCGCGATGCGCGTGCAGCACCGCAATCAAATCGCCGTCGCGCACGACGCGCACCCCGGGCACCGCCTCGGCGGCTGACGTGTCGGCGCGCACGAATGTCGCGCCGTGCGACGGTGGTCGCAGGATGCGCGCGTGCAGCGCCCCGCTCGGCGCGATGTCACCGGCGTACTTCGCCTTGCCGGTAACCTTGTCCAGCGCGTCGCGGCGCGGCGCTGATTTGCCCATGATCGTGAAAGCACCAACTTGTTTCAGCACCGCCTGGCCTTCCAGGCGCCGCTCGATGCGCTTGCCCGCGGTCAGTTCACCATAGCTGACGTGTTTCGTGCGGTCGGTCTTCGACACTACGACGCCGTCGCGCACGTCGAGGTCGGAGACCGGAAGTTGCAGCCGTTCGGCCGCCATCTGCACCAGCACTGCACGCGCCTCGGCTGCGGCGGCGCGCAGAGTTGGCCCGAACACTCGAACGCTGAGCGACCCGTACGTGCCCGCGTCCGTCGGGCAGATGTCGGTGTCTCCCATCACGATGTCCACCGACGACAAGGGCACGCTCAACTCTTCCGCCGCGAGCTGCGGCAGCGCTGTCATTATGCCTTGTCCCATCTCGATCTTGCCGACGAGGCACGTGACACGTCCGTTCGCTCCGATATGCAGGAAGGAGTTGAAGTCGGGGGCGGCTAGCGGAGAAGTCTGCGCCGGCAGCGCACCCGCCATGCCAAGGAGCGGATCAATCGCGCAGATCACGAGCAGGCCAAAGCTCGTGAGCTTCAGGAAGTCACGCCGGTCCATCGTCTGAACGAATCCCCAGCCTTCGGGAACTTCGGGAAGGTCGTTCTCGTTGTTCATCGCGCACCTCCCGCCATTGCCGCCGATGCACTCTCGATGGCTTGCACGATGCGAACGTGGGCGCCGCACCGGCACAGGTGCGGTTCCATCCCCTCGACGATCTGCGCGCGCGTGGGCTTGGCGTTCTTGAGGAGCATTGCGTGCGCGCCCATGATCATTCCGCTTGTGCAGTAGCCGCACTGGAAGCCAACGTGCTTCACGAACGCTTCCTGCACGGGGTGCAAGCGATCATCGTGCGCCAGCCCTTCGATCGTGACGACGCGCTTGCCGCCAACAGCACTCATCGGGGTAAAGCAGGCGCGGACCGCTTCATTGTCGATCAGCACTGTGCACGCGCCGCAGACCGCCTCGCCGCAGCCGAACTTCGTACCGGTGAGGCCGAGGTCGTCGCGCAACACCCAGAGCAGCATGCGAGTCTCGTCGACGGTGAGGTTGTGCTGGACTCCGTTGAGCAAGAAGGAAATCGGTTTCATGCGCGATCCTCCGGCGCCGAAGATTGTCCCGAATTCACCGGATGACTGTTTGACGCCGCGCGGCGCTGGAATTCGCGCGGCGATGTCACACGGATGTGTCTGGATGATGGAGAATCGCGCGTGCTGGGACAAGGGATGGGGAGGCAAGTGCGCGACGTTTCAATCGGGACAAGATCACTTCAGATGGAACGTGCCTCCTGAGGCCGGCGCTACGCCGACGACAATTGCGCAGGAAAGTGTACGCGGCATCCTGGCGACAACCCGGGTTTCTGCTATCGAAGCGTCGGCTGGATCAGCCTGCGCCAAATGGAGTAGCCGCGTGCGTTCATGTGCAATCCGTCCGCGACAAATAACTCGCGCCTC
>JADGQV010000020.1 GCA_017881465.1 Gemmatimonadaceae bacterium | reverse complement strand
AGATGCGAGACATCCACGGACTCTATCAGATCGCGTGGCGTCCCCAGAGCTATCACATGACCGTGATCCACGATCGCCACGCGATCGCAAAGCCGCTCGGCCTCTTCCATGTAGTGCGTGGTGAGAACGATCGTCTTTCCCTCCGCCTGGAATTTTGCGATCAGGTCCCAGAGCTGCCGTCGCGAGATCGGGTCGAGACCCGTCGTAGGCTCGTCGAGAAAGAGGAGCTGGGGGTTTCCGACCAGCGCGCACGCGACCGCGAGGCGCTGCTTCTGTCCGCCCGACAATCCGCCGACTCTCGAGTAGCGCTTTTCGCCCAGGTCGACCTGATCGATCACCTCTCCGACGTCTCGCGCATCGCGATAGAAGCTCTGGAAGAGAGTGAGCGTCTCATCCACGGTGAGCTTCTCGGACAGCTGCGTATCCTGGAGCTGGATCCCGAGCAGCTCGCGGAGATCGCGGGCATCCGATTTCCAGTGCCGGCCGAGCACCTCGACACTGCCCGAGTCGGCGGTGAGAAGACCTTCGCAGATCTCGATCGTGGTCGTCTTTCCGGCGCCGTTGGGGCCGAGGAGGCCGAAGCATTCCCCGGTGTGGACCTGGAGGTTCAGGCCATCGACGGCGACGACGTCGTCGTAGGCTTTCCGGAGTCCCTCAACCCGGAGCGCCTGCGCGGAATTGTCTAAAGGTGTCACCATAAGACGACAGGGAGTGTCACGAGGAGAGGGCAATGACTTGTTTCAGGGGACCTGAAACTCGTTGTAACCTCTTACCGTAAAATGATATAGCGTTGGCTAAAGACCGGGCACCGTCCCTGCCAACGTGGTTCCAAACCCGAGGGAGAGAAACTATGCAGTCCAAAGCCGTGTTGGTACTGAGCACTGCTTTCATTTTCGCATCGGCATCGGTTATCGATGCGCAGATCGTCTACTACGGCGGTCAGATTCCTTCACGCTTTTCGTTCGGTGGCGATCTCGCAATCTCGCAGCCGAAGGGCGAGTTCGCGAACAATGTTCCGAACGGTTACGGATTCGATCTGACGGGAATGTTCCGTGTCGATCCCAAAGGCTACTTCAACATCCGCGCGGACTTGGGCGGCGTCCAGTACGGACGCGAGCGGCAGCGGATTGGGTTTCCCAACACCGGGCGCCTTTCGCTGGATCTGGAAACGGATAACCGAATCGGGTTCGGTGCCGTCGGTGCCCAGGTGCAGATTCCCGACGGTTGGTTCCGCCCGTACGCCAACGCTGCAATAGCGACAACCTATTTCTGGACGGAGTCGTCGATCTCGGGAACGGGCAATTCGCAATCGGTTCTCAATACGACCAACTACGACGACTGGTCCCACGCCTGGGTGTTTGGAGGCGGCTTGATGATTCCATTCGGGAAGTCGCTTGGGGCTCTCAATCTCGGAGCGCGATATCACTACGGTGCTCACGCCACCTATCTGAGAAAGGGCGACATCACCGACAATCCCGACGGCTCCATCACGCTGAACCCGCGCAGCAGCAAGACGGATCTCGTCCTCTGGCAGCTGGGCGTCTCCTTCGCCATTCCTCGTCCGACGAGACAGTAAAAAATGCTAGCACTCCTCGCCGTCGTCGTCTTCGCGCAGTCCCACGTCACTCTTCAGGTCGGCAAGGAGAAGCAGGATAGCGTAGTTCGGGCGAGAAGCGATTCAATCGCAGTCCGGCGAGAGCAGCGGCGTGATTCGCTGCGCGCACGGGGCCGGGCCCGGGATTCGGTCAGAAAGGAAATCCGCCTTGCCAAGCTCTTGCCCGTCACGCCGGCAGTCCTGGCAAGTGCGTTCAAGGATCCCCGCGCCAGAGAGCTTTTGCTTCACGCGCGCGAAGCGAGACTCACCCAGGACTCGTCGCTCACCGGTTACGACGCGAGTGCCTACGAGCGGATATCGGTTGGAATGGGATTCAAGCACATCGGCCGCGACCGGCTGCTGATGCGAAGCGAGCGAGCCTCGCACGTGGTGTGGCAGCGCGGCAAGGGCGCGATCATCGATGTCCGGGGCCAGCGCAGCGCTTTTCCGATGCTCGACGGAGTGGGGAAGGGAGACATCGACCTCGGCTCGGGGGGCGACATTCCCTACGCTCCAGGGCGCGAGACGCTCTGGATCGGCTCGGGTCTCGCCAAAGCGGACGTGAGCGAGAACGAGATAATCCATCCGCTCGCGGCCGGTGCGGAGGCCTACTACACCTACCAGTCGGGAGATTCCGTCACCTTCCAGCTTCCCGGCGGACAGCGCCTCGAGCTGCGCGAGCTCCGCATTCGTCCCCGACAGCCCAAGTGGAATGTCGCGGTCGGCTCGCTCTGGTTCGACGCGGCCACAGGGCATCTCGTGCGCGCGGTTTATCGCATGGCGCAGGAGATGGACATCATGGCCGTGGCCAAGGAAGCGAACGAGGAAGAGCACGACCCCGATGACGACATCCCGCGCTGGGTGAAGCCGATGATCACCCCGATGAAGGCGAACGTCAGCGCCATCACCGTCGAATACGGTCTCCACGAGGGACGCTTCTGGCTCCCACGGTCGCAAACCATTGAAGGCGAGGCGCAGGTGAGCTTCATGCACATCCCATTCAAGCTCGAGCAGCGCTACACGTACTCGAGCGTGAACGGAACCGAGCCGCTGCCCGACGTTATCATCGCCGCGATCGATACGGCGAGCGATTCCGTATCGCGCGCCGCGCGGAGGGAGCGCCGCCACACTGAGTGCAAGCAGGGGACGGAGCGCATCCGGTCGGAGAACAGATCGGACGAAGGCCTGCACATTCTGATCAGAGTTCCGTGCGACACGGTCGCTCTCGCGCACTCGAGCGAGCTCCCCAAATCCATCTACGACGAAGGCGAAGCGGTGTTCGGAACGGCCGAGCGCGATGCGCTGGTTTCCGAGGCGCTGACGCTCGGCGCTCAGCCGGAGTTTGCTCCGCAGAGGCCGACAGTCTCCTGGGGACTCCCGTTCACGCGCTTCAATCGTATCGAAGGATTTTCGACCGCGTTAGCGGTCGAACAGGTGCTTGGCGGAGGGTACTCGACGCATGCGCTCTTCAGGCTTGGCGTCGCCGACCTCTCCCCGAATGGAGAGCTGTCGCTCGATCGCACTGATGGCCGGCGGAAGATCGGAGTCGGTGTCTATCGCCGTCTCGTCGCCTCCAACGACTGGGGTGATCCGCTCGGCTTCAGCAGCTCGCTGTCGGCGCTCTTCTTCGGGCGCGACGAAGGGTTCTACTACCGGACGTGGGGCGCGGAACTGACAGGTGAGAAGGATTACGGGATGATCAACAGCTGGCGCCTGTTCGCCGAACAGCATTTCGACGCGACGGTGCACACAGAATTCGCGATTGCGCATCCCGGCGGGGTGAAGGGCGATCTGACGAACATCAACGCCGTGAACGGAAAGATCGTCGGACTGGCGGTGGTGCATCACTCGTCCTACGGGCTCGATCCGCACGGATTCCGCGCTCTGACCGACATCAAGCTCGAGGGAGCAACGGGCACCTTCGACTATTCGCGCGGCTCCCTGCAGACCACGCTCTCACGCGGCCTCGGTAGCGCGCTCGATGGCGCCCTCACTTTGGGCGCCGGTGCGTCGGGCGGCCAGCTCCCGATCCAGAAGCAATTCTTCCTCGGCGGCGTTCAGACTGTGCGCGGTCAGAAAGCCGGCGCGGAGATTGGAGATTCGTTCTGGATGACGAGCGCGGAGTTCGGCACACGATCGGCGGGGTTTCGCAAGATTGTGTTCGGAGATCTTGGCTGGGCGGGCGATCGCACGAACTTCTCGCATCCCGGACGTCCGCTTAGCGGCGCGGGGGTCGGCGCGTCGTTTATGGACGGGCTCATTCGCATCGATCTCGCCAAAGGGATCTATCCTGAGAAATCAGTGCGCGCCAATCTCTACGTCGAGGCGCGCTTCTAGCCTTCGCGTTCCCTAGTATCTCGGTTTGGGTCGAGGCGCGGTATCCTCTTCGCGGCTACGCTCGCTTGGTCGGAGCCCCTAACGGCGCTCCTTCGCTCCGCTCAGTCGCGGGTCTCCTCCACGTGCTCGCTTTGGAAAGCCGCTACGAGGACACCGCACCTCTCCCGCATAGATCTGTAACTACACGCGCCTGGACGGCGCGCCTTGGCGTGCGATTGGCGCGCGTGTCTTCGGTGGCTGCGGCGAGAACTCTGCTCACTCGCTCGGACTTTGCGCGCCTAGGCGAACTCGCTACTACGTAATCTGACGTAAAGACCGCATGAACCGGCGACCCTAGGTTGCATTCCGTACCTCTAACCTGGGCTGGATCATGACATTCAAATTCGTATTTCGCGCTGGGGCCGCGCTGTCGATTATTTACACCGCCGGCTGCATACCGCTAACCGTGGGAAGCACCGCTCAGCCGGTTCCAGTTGGAACGACCGTTCACAGCATGTCCATGTATGTCGTGCCGAATTCCGTGCACGATTCCATCGACAACCGTTCGTACCCCCGCTATGGAATCGATCCGGAAGTCCGTTTCGGATTGGATGACCGTTCGGACATCGGTGTCCGGGCACCGTCTTTCAGCGGGATCGTGGCCAATTATAAACGCCGACTGAACGGTGTTTCCCAGGCTCCGGGCACTGCGACCGCGATTATGGTTGGCGGCGGACTGGTGAACTGGGGCGATCATGCGCACCTGGAAGCCACACTGATCACTTCGGCCGAAGACAACGATCGCTTTACACCCTACGGCGGGATTCGCGCGATGCAGGTGATTCCCATCAACAAGGGCGCGGTTCACGATTCACCAACATTGGGTGGATTTTTTGGCGCCAGGATTGGTACGCGCACAACGGGCATCTCTCCCGAGATTGGTGTTTTCTACGACCATTCCGCGCTTCGACTTCGCAAGGGGAACGTTCTCATCGTTCCGGCGATCACCATTCACGGAGACTTCGCGCGATTCCTTCTGCCCTGGTAGCAAGCGAGCATAGCGCCGGAGAGGATACCCTCCCGACTGACTGGCGCCGAGATCTCGAACAAAAAAGCGGGTTACTCCTCGGCCATGAACGGATACCGATAGTCGAGCGGAGGAGAGAACGTCTCCTTGATGTTCCGGGGGCTGATCCAGCGCACGAGGTTGAGTTTCGACCCGGCCTTGTCGTTGGTCCCCGACCCGCGCGCGCCCCCGAATGGCTGCTGACCCACGACCGCGCCCGTCGGCTTGTCGTTGATGTAGAAATTGCCGGCGGCATTGCGGAGGACGAGAGCGGCCTCGCGGATCGCCTGGCGGTCTCTGCTGAACACCGCGCCGGTGAGCGCATAGGGAGAAGTCTCGTCCACGATCTTGAGGGTCTCGGCCCATTTGTCATCGGGATAAACGTGCACCGTAACCACGGGTCCGAAAATCTCCTCGCACAGCAGGCGATACCCGGGATCTTTCGTCTCGATCAGCGTCGGCTCGATGAAATATCCATCTTCCCCACGCGCGACACCGCCGGCGACGACGTTCGCGTTCTTGCGACCATGCTCGAGGTACTCACCAATCTTCGTGAACGCCTTCTTGTCGATCACCGCGCCCATGAAATTCCGGAAGTCGGTCACATCCCCCATCCGGATGTCCTTCATGATAGCGACGGTGCGGTCGCGCACCTCGGGCCAGATCGATTCGGGGATGTACACCCTGCTGGCGGCGGAGCACTTCTGTCCCTGGTACTCGAACCCTCCGCGCGCGATGGCGACCGAGAGAGCCACCGGATCCGCCGACGCATGCGCGACGATGAAATCCTTGCCACCCGTCTCCCCGACGATGCGCGGATAAGACTTGTAGCGCGACATGCTGGCACCGATGGTCTTCCACATATTGTTGAAGACGGCGGTACTGCCCGTGAAATGCACCCCGGCGAGATCACGGTTCGAGAGAAGCCTGTCGGAGATGAGAGCAGCATCACCAGACACGAAGTTGATCACTCCCGGAGGAAGTCCTGCCTCCTCGAGCAGCTTCATGATGTAGTGCGCGCTCAGCATCGCGCTCGACGCCGGCTTCCAGATGACGGTGTTCCCCATCAGCGCCGGCGCCGTCGGGAGATTTCCCGCGATCGACGTGAAGTTGAACGGCGTCACCGCGTACACGAATCCCTCGAGCGGCCGGTAATCGAGCTGGTTCCACATCGTGCGGTCGCTGAGCGGCTGCTCGTCGTAGAGGCTCTGCGCGTAGCTCGGATTGAATCTCCAGAAATCGATCAGCTCGCATGCCGCATCGATCTCCGCCTGGTACGCGGTCTTCGATTGGCCGAGCATCGTCGCCGCGTTGACCGTCGGTCTCCACGTCGTCGCCAGCAGCTCCGCCGCCTTGAGGAACACGGCCGCGCGATCTTCCCACGCCCAGTTCGCCCAGTCTTTCGCCGCTTCCTTCGCCGCGGCGACGGCCTGATCGATGCTCGCCGCGCTGGCGCGGTGCCACTGGGCCAGTACGTGACGATGATTGTGGGGCATCACCGACTCGGCCAGCTCACCGGTGTGAACCTCTTTGCCGCCAATGATGAGAGGAATGTCGATTCGCTCGCTGGACATCGAGCGCAGGCGATCCTTTAGCGCCGCTCTCTCCGGAGATCCAGGCGCGTAGCTCTTGACCGGCTCGTTCACCGGCGGCGGCACACGGCGGTTCCCATTGAATCCGGTCAGAGTTCGCGCGGCCGTCTCGGTAGCTGCGCTCTGGGCGCTGGGCTCGTCGTTGGTTGATTTGGCTTTGCGCGGGCTGGCGCCGGAGGAGCCGGAACGGCCGGGTTTGACTGCAGAGGCGGACATGAATTCCTCGAGATGGCGTGCGGAAGTACTCTCGAAAGATACGGCCCGTCGACTCAAAACGAACCCCTTCGCTAGGGAGCGCGTCAGCTTAGTGACGAAGGGCGTAGTGTGCCGGGCTTCTCTCGCTCGGCGCGGGGAGCTAAAGTGCGCAAATGGGAAATCGCGCTCTGAAGTACTCGTGGCGTCTGTCGCCGGGTAAATGTATTGGTGCGAAGCCGGCGCTCGGTGATTCAGGCCAGCGGACAATCCGGATAGCGCTCCTCTCGCTGGCGCTCCTTCTCGCCGGCTGCGTCAACGAGCCGGTGGAGTGGGGGGACGTTTCGTACCGCCAGTCCCAGCTCGGTGACCCCGATGCACGGAACGCGGTGATGAGCGCGAATTTGCCGGCGATCGCCGGGTCGAGCGCTCCATGCATCCGTTCGATTCGCACCGCTGGCGCTGCCACGGAATTGTTTCGCGCCTGGTGGTCGTCACGGAGCGACAGCAACGTCGTGCTGTGGATGCAGCGCTCCGGCGACCAGGGCAGGACCTGGCACCCCCCGGTCGAAGTTGAGTCGCGAGACCGCGGCCGTCGCGGCTGCGATCGTCCAGCTCCGGGAATTTTCTACGATCCGGTAAGCGGGTACGTGCATCTCGTCTACTTCATCGAGGCGAGCGATGGAGCCGGCGTCTTCTTCGCGCACTCGATGGACAGGGGTGGAATGTTTCACTCGCCCGTTCCCGTCGTTTATGGCAATTCACCCTCGATGGCAAGCGTGGCCGCGCACGGCGACAGCGTGGTCGTCGTGTTCGAGGATCCAAACTCCACGACGCCCAGAATCGGGATCGTGCTCTCGCGCGTCACGGGGCACATTTTCGACCAGCGCGGACAGGCGACCCCCGACGATGTTCCCGCGATTGCGCCATGGATTGCGCTTGACCGCAACAGAATCAGAGTCTGGTGGAAGACGCCCAACGATTCGGCTGGCAGGCCGGAGCGAGTGGGGTACCGCGATGGAATCTGGCGCTGAGCGTGGCGCTCAGCGTTACCGCTTATTGCTTTGCCGCGCTGGTGCTGCCGCTCTCGGGCCGGTCGCGAATGACCTGAGGTAGAATCGCCCACTGCTCGGGGCGTAGCAACTTTTCCGCGGCGGCGATGGCTCGTGCGGTATTCCCAGATGCCTCTTCGAGCATCATCGCCACGCTCCCCGCCATCTGCGTGACGTCGCCCGCTTCCTGCGAGCGGCGCTCCACCGAGCTGAAGGTCGACGGTCATCTGCTCGGGATCGTTCGTATGGCGGGTGATCGTCCGCTGCACGGGGGCGAAACCCATGCGCCCCTCCAGGGACGCGCACGGTAAAGTACTTGCAGCGGCGAGCGGCATGACTCGATACATAGGCGCCCACACGATCGTCAACGGCGGCATCCACATGGCGGTTCTCCGCGCGGGGAACGCGGGGATGACCGCGCTACAGATCTTCACTGCCATCCCGCGCTTCTACGGTGACAAGGCGACAATCAAACCGGAGAGGGTGGCCCGCTTCAAGGCGGCGCTGGCGAAGACCAGAATCAAGCCGGCGAATGTCGTCGTGCACGCGGCCTACGTGCTGAGCGTCGCGACACCGGACGACGAGAAGTGGGCGAGGGCCAGCGCCGGACTCACCAAGGAGCTGGAGAGATCGAGCGCCCTCGGTGTAGGTGCGGTGTGTTTTCACCCCGGCTCAGCGGGAACCGGTGATCGCGCGGACTCGGCAAAGCGCATCGCCAAGGCCATCACGGTGGCGCTGAAGACGATCGAGTCCGACACGCGCCTCCTCGTAGAGAACACCGCCGGCGCTGGAAAGACCATGGGAAAGACGGCGCAGGAGGTGAAAGAAATTCTAGCCGGCGTTCCAGAATCTCTCCGGGCGAGAACCGGCTACGGGCTCGACACGTGCCACCTCTTCTCCTCGGGCTACGACATCACCGCATCGAAGCAGGCGCTCACCGCAGTGCTGGACGAATTCGAGGAAGCCGCGGACGAGCCGCCGTCCTTTTTCCATCTGAACGACAGCGAGGGAGAGCTGGGATCGAACAAGGATCGCCACGTTCTCATAGGGGACGGACACATAGGGAAGCAGCCGTTCGAGTGGCTCATGCATGACCGCCGCAGCAGCGATGTGCCGCTCATTCTCGAGACTCCGCAACAGAACTATGACATAGCGGAAGACGACGATTCGCCCGACCCGTACGACGTGAAAATGGTGAAGCTCATAGAGGAATTTGCGGGAAAATGAGGGGAGCGGCCTGACTCACCGGACCCCGAAATGCCGTTTTTCCCTCTGGAATGTCGTGTTTCTCATAGGGAAACTCTTTGCATTCCCTATTGCTTTCGCCTCGCGGGACTATAGTTTGCGTCGCTGACGGACCGCGTTTCACTCTATAGCAGCAACTCGCATCCGATCACCAAACCAGGAGACAAGATGGCAGCGAAAAAGAAGAGCAAAGGAAGAAAGAAGTCCTCGTCCCGGAAATCTTCGGCCAGAAAGTCATCTAGAAAAGCGACAAAGAAAGGCGCTCGGAAGAGCAGCCGCCGGAAATCCTCGGGCAAGAAGCGCACGCCCAACGCGGCGTTCATGAAGCCGATGCAGCCGAGCAGCGATCTCGCCAACGTAGTGGGCAGCTCACCGATGCCGCGCACGGAAGTCACGAAAAAGCTCTGGCAGTACATCAAGCGGAAGGGTCTCCAGGATGCGAAGAACCGCCGCATGATCAACGCCGATGATAACCTCCGTCCGATCTTCGGCCGCGGTCAGGTATCCATGTTCGAGATGACCAGACTCGTCAACAAACATCTCAAGAACCCCTAAGCTCCTTGGCAACTCCGTCTAACGCGGGGCGCGCTCAAAAGGCGCGCCCCGTTTCGCAGCAGTCCCGGCTACGCAACCTCTGGGAGAATTTCAAGTCGATCGTCGGCGCACTGGCGATCTTCCTCGTCCTCCGGGCGTTCCTCGTCGAGGCGTATCGCATTCCGTCCGGCAGCATGATCCCGACGCTCCTCGTCGGAGACTGGCTGTTCGTCAATAAGGCGATCTACGGAGCGCACGTGCCGTTCAGCCGCGCGAGCCTGCCGGCGTACCGGGACCCGAAGCGTGGTGACGTAGTGGTGTTCGTCTCGCCGTACCAGGCAGACGAAGAACAGCTGGGACACGACCCAACGCCGACTCTCGTGAAGCGGCTGGTCGGTACTCCTGGCGACACGCTCTACATGCGGAACGGGGTTCTGTATGTGAATGGGATCGCGCAGCGCCAGGGGTACGGTGTGACTGCGCAGGTCGATCCGGCCATGGGCGCGTCCGTCGATCCACTGTTCGACTGGCAGAAAACTGGGGGACTCAAATCGTCGCGCTTTGGCGCGGCGCCCGCGCAGCCGAGCCACGACAATTGGGGCCCGCTCGTCGTCCCTCCGCGGCGGCTCTTCATGATGGGCGACAGCCGCTACAACTCGAAGGACAGCCGCTACTGGGGTTTCGTCCCGAGGGAAAACGTGAGAGGGAAGCCGCTGTTCGTGTACTACACGTACAACGCCGACGACAGCGACCGTCCGGTGCCGATGCTCACCGACATCAGGTGGAGCAGGATCGGGCACTGGATCAAGTAGTCACCCGTCCCTGGCGCCCGGCGTCGAATCGGGGAGAAGAGGCTGTTCTCTCCATGATTCAGCAGGAAAATCTATGGACGACATCGGCTCGGGAGTTACATTGGAAACCGTGACGAAGCCCCGTGCGATCGAGAAGCGCCGCCACCTGTTCAAGTCGAGCGAATGGGACCTCGAGGAGCCGGCAGCGTTCATCAAAATCGCGCGATCCCCCATCGAGCTCGCGCTGATCACGGGCGTCGTGATTCGTCTCTTCCGCGCCGTCGTGCTCACCCACGGCGAGGCCACCAGCACCTTCCTCGGCGCCTCGCTCGTGCTGGGGACTCTCTTTCTGCTGGGGATGACCACGCTCCACCTCGGAAGATTCCCCGTGCGCGAGTGGCCGTGGCGCGCGCCTCTGTTCGCGGTGTTCGAGACGGCGGGCGAGATGACAGCGAGTCTGGTGCTGATCGCCCTGCACCGCGAGCCGTGGGGAACGGCGCGCGCCGAGTTCGTGGACTGGCAGGCAATGGCGACCGGCGTGGTATTCTGGCGGGTGCTCGGCGTGAGCATATGGGCGCTACTGCTTGGCGTTACAGTGTCGTTCATCCGCGGGCGCGTACTCAAGGAGACCGGCAGAGAGGTCGAGCCGAAGAGTCTCCCCGACGGGCAGCCCTTCATCGAGAGAAGGAAGCGGGATGAGCTCTAACCCTGGGTGCTCGGTACGGCAAACCTGCAACTGCACCGAACGGGATCCGAGTACTCGCATCCCGTTCAGTTCGCAGTTGCCGTTGCGACCGCCTTACGCCGCGGTGGTCTCCTCGCAGTACTTGTCGAACGCGCGGGTGAGATCCTTCGCGATGTCGTCGGCGGTGCGCCCTTCGATCTGATGACGCTCGAGCATGTAGACGAGCTGACCGTCCTTGAGCAGCGCGATCTGCGGTGAGCTCGGCGCGTAACCGGTGAAATAGCCTCTCGCTCTCTGTACCGCCTCGACGTCCTGCCCCGCGAAAACCGTCGTGAGCTTATGGGGCCTGGTTTCGTGCTGGATCGCCTTGGCAACAGCGGGGCGCGCGTTGCGAGCCGCGCATCCGCAGACCGAATTGACCACCACCAGCGTGGTGCCATGGGCGTCCTTCAGCTTCGCGTCGACTTCCTGTGCTGTGCGCATCTCCTCGACACCGAGCTGCGTGAGCTCCTGGCGCATCGGGGTGACGAATCTTTCGTCGTACATCTTTATACCTCTTTAGGTTGCTGATGAATAATAATCGGCGGCGGCGGACGGCGAGCTGCGTAGTCGCGCAAACGACTACCTCGCATAGGAAACCCAGCGAGCCAACTCCTTCATGGTGGGCCTCTTCCCGTACATAAGGAGCCCGACGCGGTAGATCCGCGATGCCAGCCAGAGGGCGGCGACGCAGCCGATCGCCAGGAAGGCCAGGCTCGCCGCCATCTCGAGCGGGGGCACTCCCGTCACCGCCATGCGGATCGGCATGATGATCGGCGACGAGATCGGAATGAGCGACAGCACGCGCGCCGTCGTTCCGGTTGGATTCAATAGCACGGGCTGAATGAACACGGCAGTGCTCACGATCATGATCATCAGAGGGCTCGCTGCCTGCCTCGCCTCACTCTCGCTGTTCACCGACGCTCCCACCGCGGCGTAGAGCGACGAGTAGAAGATGAAGCCGAGCAGGAAGAACAGCAGGAAGAGAACTCCCGCCGCGAGACTGATGTCAGGCAGCGAGAAGTTCATCGTCGGCGCGCCGAGCTTCGCCATGATCGGCTCTCTGAGCTTGAGCAAGATGTAAGTCGTGGCGATCCAGAGTATCTGCTGCGTCAGTCCGACTGCGCCGACGCCGAGGACCTTTCCAGCGAGCAGCGTGTCGGTCGGAACGCTCGACATGACGACTTCCGCGACGCGAGTCGTCTTCTCCTCGAGTACGCCGCTCATGATCGTCTGCCCGTAAATCACGATCGACAGGTAGAGCAGGAATCCGATCGCGAAGCCGAACAGTACGCTCGCCATGCCCGAACCCGCCCGGCCGCGTTCGGTAATGCGCTCGGTGCTGAAGTCAAGCGGTATGAAGGTGATCTCCTTCATCTTCTCATTGTCGAGTCCGACCTTCTCCAGGCGCGACGCGAGTATGGTTTGCCTGATTGCGCCCTTGATCTGCGCCATGTCGGCGATCGACGTTGCGTTCATACCCGCGTAGCGGGCGGATTCTCCGGCGAGCGTCTGCTGATCCACGACGACGTAGCCCGTCTTCTCCTTCCGCATCACTTGCCGCGTCGCAAGGCTCTCCGCCTGCGTCAGCTCATTTGGCGCCACCGCTTTGACAGTCGGCATTCTGCCCGGAATCGTGGTATCGCCGGCGATGTTCACCGCCAGGCGATGACCGAAGCCCGTGCCCGTAACATCCAGAATGGTGGTGTTATAGACGTCACTCGTCGCCTTGCTTTTCGACGCTATCCACGCCGGCACGATGATGATCGCGGCGAAGAAAATCGGCCCGAAGAACGTCGCGATCAGAAACCACTTCGACCGCACACGCTCGAGGTACTCGCGCTTGATGATCGCCCAGAGCTTAGCCATGTCCGGTCATCCCCTCTTCGATGCCAATCGCACCGACCTTCTGAAGGAAAATTTGATGCAGCGACGGTTGGATCATCTCGAATCTCTGCACCGCGGCGCCCGATTCGACGATTCGCCTGAGCAGCACCTGCGGATCGGCGCCCGGCGCCATCTCGATCTCGAAGAATTTGTTGGAGTCGTCAGCGCGCTTCACCAGGGACTGGTCGCGCAGTATCGCCGCTACGCCGGAAATTCCATCGCCCTCGAGCGCGAGCGCGATGTTCCTCTGCCCGTGCTCTTCCTTCACAGAGGTGACGGTTCCATCGAGCACCTTCTCGCCGCGCGCGATGATGCAGACCGAATCGCACAGCCGCTCGGCGTTGTCCATCAGATGCGTGCTGAAGATCACCGTCTTGCCGCGGTGCTTGAGCTCGACCACCGTGTCCTTCAGTGCCTGAGAGTTGATCGGATCGAGTCCGCTGAACGGCTCATCGAGGATCACGAGATCGGGATCGTGCAACAGCGTTCCGATGAACTGGACCTTCTGCTGCATGCCCCGTGAGAGCTCGTCGATCTTGGAGAGTCCCCAATCCTTCTCCGGCGTCTTGAGCGACAGACGCTCGAGCCATTCGTCGATCCGGCGATCCGCGTCACTGCCCTTCACGCCCTTGAGCTCGGCAAGAAATTTCAGGACGCGACGCACCTGCATCTTTCGGTACAGGCCGCGCTCTTCCGGGAGATAACCAAGCCGCTCGGTGATCTTCGGATCGTTCGACGGGCGTCCGAAGATGTGGATCCTCCCCGAGTCCGGCGCGATGATGTTGAGGATCATCCGGATCGTGGTCGTCTTCCCGGCGCCGTTGGGGCCGAGGAGTCCGTACACGCTTCCGGTTGGAACGCGCAGCGTCAGATCGCGCACGGCCGTGTGCTCGGCGTAGCGCTTGGTGACGTTCACTATGTCGATGGCGTATTCGGTCATGTAGCTTCGCTGGGGAAGCGTCGGAGCAGAAACAAGAATATACGTCGAAAATAAATGCCTGTTTCAGAGACCTTGATAATCGCGATTCTTTTCTTTGTGGGCGCCGCGCTCTATGCGTCGGTGGGGCACGGCGGTGCGTCCAGCTATCTGGCGGTGATGGGCCTCTTCAGTCTTGCACCGAGCGTCATGAAGCCGACGGCGCTCGCCCTCAACATCCTGGTCTCGGCCATAGCCACGTTCAAGTTTTATCGCGCCGGATTGTTCTCGTGGCGACTTTTCTGGCCGTTCGCGGCGGCATCGATTCCCGCGGCGTTCGGCGGTGGCGCGACAATGCTGCCGGCGCGGTCTTACAAATTTGTCGTCGGGGTGGTGCTCCTCTATGCAGCCGTGTCGATGTTCCGCTCGGCGCTCCGGCCGCTTGACAGAGAGACGCATGCTCCGCCACTCTGGGCTGCGATCGCAGCGGGAGCGGCGATTGGGTTTCTGTCGGGGCTCACCGGCGTTGGTGGCGGAATATTCCTGAGTCCGCTGATCCTCTACATGGGATGGGCCGAGACGCGCGTGACGTCGGGCGTCGCCGCACCATTCATTCTCGTGAATTCGATTGCCGGACTGCTTGGGCATTTTTCGGGCATGGCGCAGCTCCCGCCCAACGTTCCGATCTGGGGTGCCGCCGCCGTGCTCGGCGGCTGGATCGGCGCGAGTTATGGAAGCAAGCGTGCTCCAGCACCGGTGTTGAGGCAGCTGCTCTCGTTGGTGCTCATCGTCGCCGGTGTGAAGCTCATTTTTTACTGAAGAGGCTTTTTGCCACAATCCACGGTCGTCATCGTCGGCGGGGGAGCATCGGGTCTGTCCGCCGCGGGCGCGCTCGAGTGGCGTGGAATCAAGACGGTCATTCTCGAGGAGGATGATCAACTGGGCGGCACCTGGGCACGGCGATACGACCGGCTCCATCTCCATACGGTGCGCGGATTCTCCGGGCTCGCCCACTATTCCATTCCTCGCCGTTATTCCAAGTACCTCTCGCGCGAGGAGTTTGTCGCGTATCTCGCTGAGTACGCGACGCATTTCAATCTGCGAGTGGTGACCGGCTGCCCCGTGCGCAAAGTCCGAACGGAGCCAGCGACTCCGTCATCGTGGGTGGCCGCGACCGCTAGTGGCGATTGGCACTGTCGCGTCGTCGTCATCGCGACTGGGCAGTACCGCATTCCGATACTGCCGAAATGGGACGGACGCGCGACATATCGGGGTGATCTCGTGCATTCCTCGTGCTACACAAATGCGTTGCCGTACGTCGGCAAACGCGTGCTCGTCGTCGGCGCCGGAAACAGCGGCACCGAGATAGCTACTGATCTCGCCGAGCACGGAGTTGCCTTCGTGGCTCTCAGCATCCGCACGCCGCCGCCGATCGTTCCTCGCGATCCGTTCGGGATGCCGGTCCAGCGGACAGGGATTATGCTAAGCGTCCTGCCACCTGCGATCGCTGACCGACTCGCACGACTGACTGCGCGGATGGTTCTCGGCGATCTCACTCGTCTCGGCCTGCAAACGCCGAAATGGATGCCATACTCGGCCCGACGGGTTCCGGTAATTGATGTCGGGTTCGTCAGCGCCTTGAAGCAGGGCCTGGTGCAAGTCCGGCCCGCGCTCGCGCGCCTCACCGCCACAGACGCAGTCTTCGAAGACGGCAGCGCCGAGCCTTTCGACGCAATCATCGCGGCGACGGGATTCAGCACGGGATTGAACGAGCTTCTGGAGACGAAGGACGTGCTGAACGATTCTGATGAGCCGGTTGATCTATCCGGAGAACCGACCGGTCGTCCCGGCATCTTTTTCATAGGATACACTCACAGTCTTCGCGGGCACCTGTTCGAGGCGAACCTCGCTTCTCGACGGCTCGCCAGGAATGTCGAATGCTATCTCCAACGCACAGTCTGACGTCGCCAGCCGCCGGTCGCTCGGGCAGTTCCTAGCGACGAGCTTCTCGGTTCGGCCGGCGACGATGAAATACTGATCAGACTGTTCCGCGCACGGCTTCTCGGTCGCGCGCTGATTTCTCGAGGAACAGGTCACCGTGGCTACCGAGCGGCAGACGTTCGGGATGGCTCCGAGGGACGGGACGAAGAGCTCACGTACCACCGGCCGCCGAGCGCGACGAGGTCGAGCGGATTCACGGTGATGGCACCGTAGCGCGCCGCCCAGTGCAGGTGCGGGCCGGTCACACGTCCCGTGTTTCCCACCAGCCCGATCTCCTGTCCCCGCTTCACGGTGTCGCCGATTGCGACGAGTGTCTTGCTCAGGTGGAAGTACGCGGTGACAACTCCGCCGCCGTGATCGAGGTAGATCACATTGCCGGCCAGAAAGAAACTGTCGACGAGCGCGACGACACCACGATTGGCCGCGCGCACCGGCTCACCGACGGCACCCCTGAAATCGACGCCGAGATGCCGCGTGGTAAGCGCGCCATTGAACAGTCGGCCTGATCCGAACTCGCTCGTGATCACCGATGTGCGCGGCTTGAGGAAAGATGCACTCCACATGGGAGGCCTGTCGTGCGCAAGTCGCCCAATCTCACGGGCGCGCGCATTCTCGCGGTCGATCCGCGCGGTTGTTGCGGCGTCGAGCGGCTTGGTGAAGCTGCTGTCGACTGCCAGCGGCTGTGAAACCGGCGGTGGCACCTTCGGCAGCGCGAAGCGCACACGAGCGATTTCCGTCTTCCCCGACGCGCGCTGGATGACCGCGTTCGCAACGAGACTACCCTCGGCATCGACTGGCACGCCGCCGATCGCGTGCCACGCACCGGCTGTCGAATGCAGGAAGTGAAGCGGCTCGCCAGCGAGCGCGCCGCGAACCGAGACGACTGAATCGGCGTGTGACACCGGCGTACTCAATGTCAGACGCACGATTGCTCCGGGCTCGGGTCGAGCGGGAGCCGCCGTCAGTCGTGCCGTCTGCGCCGTCAGCGCGCCGGAAACGAGGCAGGAAAGAGCGATCGATGTCGCGAAGCTTTTCAAGTGTGTGTTTCGGTTGAGTGTGACGGAAGCTAACGTATGATACATCTCTGGCGGCGAGAGGTTCGGCGCTCGAGCGCATCAGGGAGAAGTCGTTCAGTGAAGTCACGACGTTCGAACTAACAACTGGAATCTGCACTTCTGGCAACTCGTATCCCGTTCTTTCTTTGGAGGATGAATGCTTGGAAAGCTCGGACTCGCCATCATCGCGCTCGGGACCGCTCACCAATCGCTGGCACAGTCGCCGAGAGTCTCCGCGCCGATCAGCGAAATCAGCTACGAGATAACCGCGGACTCCTCCGCGGTCGGGCGACGACAGCTCGGAGTAGCGATGTCCTTCCACGTCGCTGGCACTGAGCCGGTCATTCTGGCTCTTCCCGCGTGGTCACCGGGACACTACGTACTTCTCTGGTTCTCCCGGCGGGTCTCAGCGTTCTCCGTGCAGTCCAACGGCGTCCCGCTCGACTGGCGGAAGCTCGATTTCCAGACATGGGAGATCAGACCCCGCTCTGCCGGAACGGTGCGCGTGTCGTTCAACTATCTCGCTGATGCCGTCGATCGCGCCGTCGCCTGGACCGCCCCCAACTTCGTGTTCTTCAACGGCACCAATCTCTTTCTCTATCCCGCGAGCCGCGGATTCAATTGGCCCGCTCGTGTGTCGGTCCGCACGGAAGCATCGTGGCGTATTGCGACCGGGATGGATCCCGCACCGGGCACCAACAACTTCACCGCAGGGAACTATCACGATCTGACCGACATGCCGTTCTACGTCGGACGGTTTGCCATCGACAGCACTCAGATCGCCGGCAAGTGGGTTCGTCTCGCGTGCTACCCTGCGGCGAGCCTGACGCCGGCGCGTAGGGATCGCACCTTCGCCTGGCTCCAGAAATTCGTCCCCGCCCAGATCGCGGTTTTCGGCGAGGCGCCATTCCGCAACTACACGGTCTTCCAGCGGTCGGACACCGTCGTGAACGGAGGCGGTCTCGAGCACCAGAGCTCGCAGGTGGATGAAGTAACGACCTCTCAGCTCGACGCCTCGTATCTGCCCGGACTCTACTCGCATGAATTCTTCCACGCCTGGAACGTGAAGCGCCTGCGCCCCGCCGACATGGTTCCTTACAGGTACGACGACGCGCAACCGACGACATGGCTGTGGGTGAGCGAAGGCGTCACCGATTACTACGGAGCTCTCGCGCTCGTACGCGGCGGGGTCAACGACAGCACGGCGTTCTTCAACTTCATTGCCAACGAGATCGCGTCCGTCGCTGGCGCACCACCGACGGCGGTGAGCGATGCATCGCTGTCGCCGTGGATCAATCCGACCGATGGCAGCAGCGGACTCTACTATCCGAAGGGCGGCCTCACCGGATTCCTTCTCGACATCATGATCCGGGACGCGAGCAACAACCGCATGTCGCTGGACAACGTGATGCGCCGGCTCTACGACGCGACGTATAAACGGGGGAAAGGATTTACAGGCGCGGAATGGTGGGGTGAGGTTTCCCGCGCTGCGGGCGGCAAATCCTTTACCGAGTTCGCACGCAGGTACGTCGATGGCCGCGAGCCACTACCGGTTGATTCGGTGCTTCGTCTCGCGGGATTACGCTCCGAAAGTGACACGATCCGCGAGCCGCGGCTGGGGATCGCGACCGGCACCGATAGTAGCGGAGTGTTCATCACTCAGCTGTCACCGACTGGCGCGGCGGCGACCGCGGGTGCGCGTGCCGGCGACAAACTCGTCTCGATCGGCGACGTGATGATCTCGAACGACGATTCGTTCGAGGCTTTGCGCGCTCGCTACGCCGGCACGACCCTTACGATCCTGCCGCTGGTGGTGCGCCGGGGAGCTGAGACGATCACTCTTCAGCTGCCGGTCAGACTGTCGGCCCGGTTCCAGACCGGCGTTCTGCCCATACCTGGTGCATCGGGGAAAGCGTCAACGATACGCCACGGCATTTTGACCGGATCGCCCCCGCCCGTCACTCCCGCGCGGTAGAAGCACCGCAGGGAACCACCAGTTGGCGCGGCCGAGTAAACCCATCAGGATCGGTACGAGAACCACGCGAATGACCGTCGCGTCGAGAGCGACGGCGAACGCGAGGCCGAGTCCGAACTCACGGGTGGCGGTGAGCCGGGTGAATCCGAACGACCCAAACAGAACGACCATGATGAGCGCCGCGCTTGTGATGAGTCCGCCCGTCTGGGAAAGCCCGCTCACAACCGATTTGCTGTTGTCTCCCGTCCGCTGATACTCCTCTCGGATGCGACTCAGAAGGAACACCTCGTAGTCCATCGACAATCCGAACAGGATCGTGAACAACATCAGCACTATGAACGAGTTGAGCCCGCCCGGTGGCACGAGACCAATCAGGCCCGCGCCGACACCTTCCTGAAACACGTACACAAGAAAACCGTAGGCCGCGAGCACCGAGATCAAATTCATCGTGATCGCCTTGATCGGAACCACTATGGAACGGAAGGCAAACACCAACGCGAGGAATGTGATGGTGAGGACGATCGGGATCACCCGCTTGAGGCTTCCAAATAGCTCGCTATCGAAGTCCAGTATGCTGGCGCTGAAGCCACCCACCTGTATCGCTAGGCCGGCATCTCGTGCCGGCTGCCACGACTCCGCGCGGAGCTCACGCACAAGCGTCATCACTTCTTCAGATTCTGGCGCTGAGCGTGGAACGACAAAGATGAGCGCTGAACGCCCGTCCTCACTGACAACCTGTGCGGATGCCGTCCGCATCGGCGCTGGTAGATCTGAGCGGGCATGGACAAGCGGACGCGCCTGACCGAGAAGGGAGAGCAGGTGTGGAAACCCACCAACAAAGTGCGCGCGCGGATCGGAGGCGAGACGCGAGTAGATCGCTGTCATCGCGCCCTCGCGTTCCGGCGTCCAGACTGTGCCGCTGTCACGGGTCTTCACCAGGATCGCAATCGGACCCATCCAACCCGCAGAAAAGTTGCGATCGAGGAGCTCGTAACCCTGCCGAGCCTCCATGGTTGGCGAAAGATCGCGCGCACCCATGTTCCAGGCTTTGAGGCGCAGTGTCGGCACAATGAGCACACCGAGCACGATCAGGGTGGGAATGAGATATCTCCACGGCCTCGTCATCGTCTCCCGCGCCCACCGGGCCCACAATCCGCCGGTGCCGCGCGATGCGCGTGATAGTCGGCGCGGCCAGTTCAATCTCTCACCGATGATCAGCAGCAACGACGGAAGTAGAGTAAGCGTCATCAACACCGACGTCACGACAACGGTGACACCGCCGAGCGCGAGTGTGTGAAGGAAACGAATGTGCACGAGGAAAAGAGCCAGGAAGCCGGTGCATACCGCGAGTCCCGACACCAGCACGACATGTCCCGCTTGATTCGCGGCCGCTTCGACGGCTTTCGGAAACGACGCACCACGCGCGAGCTCCTCGCGACAGCGGCTCACCAGAAAGAGTGAGTAGTCGACGCCGATGCCGAGTCCGACCATCGTCACGGCATTCTGCGCGAACACACTCACGGGCATGACGCGGGAAAGCCCGTACAGAACGGCGAGTGTGATCGCGATTGTCCCGAGTGCGAGGACGAGCGGCAAGCCAGCCGCGATCGGCGCACCGAACACAAGCAGCAGTACGATGAGCGTGAGTGGAATGCCGATGCGCTCCGCCCGCAGCAGGTCATCGGACGCATTCACGTCGAGATCGTGAAAGAGGGAGATCATGCCGGTGACCTTGATCTCGAACGCAGACCCCGATCCGGCGGCGCGCGCTGCTCCGCGGATTTCCGCTACCGTCGATTCGGCATCGAAGAACGTCTGCGCGCGCGGCGTCACGAGCATGAGCGCCGAGTGTCCGTCACGCCCGAGCAGGGTCGTGTCGCCGGTATTCCAGTAGTGACGTACGCTCCTCATTCCGGCTGAGTCGAGCACTCGCTCGAGGCGTGTCGCCGCAGCTGCGAATCGCGGATCTGTTGCCGGGATGCTGGATGATGTCAGCACGGCGGGAAAGACAAACGCGGAGCCTGTGCCAAACGCGTTGTTGAGATCGCGCGATACGAGCTCCGAGGGACTCCCGGGCACTGCGTCGGTACTTCCACGAAGTGCTCCCGCCAGCCGCGAAGCGAAAGGTGCGGCGGCCGCGAGGATCGCGATCCAAGCGAAGATGACGGTTTTCGGCCGACGCAGCGCGAATTGAATGAGAGAGCGCATAGTCTATCCTCAGGCCGCTGGGAGGAGGCGCGCTTGCTTGATCCTTCCTGCGTCGCCGGCGAATGGGCCTTCGCCGAGCCGATGCAACTGGATCTCGGGGACGAGCGTCTCGGGATACTCGCGCCATGCCTCGCGGAAGTCGGCGTTCAACTCGACGAGACGCGGCACGATCGATTCCGAAAAGCGACGCATGAGCTCGGCGTCAGGCTCTCTCGAGACCTCGAACAGAAAGCGGGGACGAACATCGCCGTTCGGACTCTCCGCGAGCGAAAGGCAGAACGAATTCGTTATCTCGGCGAGGGCCGTGTCCTGATACAGACATTGCTCGATGTCCTCCGGATAGATGTTCGCACCCATGACACTGATCGTGTAGTCGCGCCGCCCGAAGATCCACAGAAAGGGAAGGCGTATGTTCCCGTCACCGCTTTCACGTCGGAGCTGCTCTATGCTGACGCCCACCGAGGCGAGCCGTTCGGCCATCTCATCGCTCGTGAGAACGCCGCCGAGATCATGGACGTTGTACCGAATGCGCGGAGACAGGAGCGAGCTGCGTGAGATTGTGAAGACGACCTCGTCGTTCTCGTTCACCTCGATGTGATGCATGACGGGGTTGTACTGAAACACCATCGGAAGGCGGGAGTCGGAGCCGAACAAGGCTAACTTCACGTCCTCTCGCTCACGCGCGAGGCGACGGATGGCGACTGATATCGGCGTTTCGCCCGCGATGCCGACCTCCAGATCCGTTGCGCCATAACCGCTGTAGACCTTGGTGAAACGTCGCAGCAGATAGTCGCGCAGTCCCTCGGACATGCCTTCTCCGCCGGCCAAACCGTAGAGCTTGTACTTCTCGAAAGGAAATCCTTCCTGGTCGGCGACGTCGATGAGATGTTTGAGAAACGGCGGATATCCCGTGATCAGATAGGTGTATTCCGGGCCGAAGAAGCGAAGAGTGTGGAGAATCTTGGCGATGTCGGGACCGGTGTTCTTGACGATCCCGTTCTTCTGCAGCGAGATCCCCATGTTGATCCCCGTGGCCCAGGCGCCCATGCTGAACCCGTTGATCGTTATCCATTGTTCGCGCCCATAGCAGTACGTCGCGAAATAGCTGACGAAGGTGTGGCTCTCGTGGCGCTCCCTCTCGCTGCGCACCCAGTCGTACGGAGTCCCGGTAGAGCCGGACGACTCGTCGATCATCGTCCGGTCGTGAAAGAAGGAGCCGTCGACGCATCGGGCGCCTGTCGCAAACGGCTTGATGTAGGTCTCCTTATCCGTTTCAGGGATGAGCAGTCCGCCCTGACTATCTAGGAACTGACGATACGCAGGCACCCTGCGGAGTGCGCGGTAGTAGGCTTTGCGAGCCTTGACCCGGGACGCCCACGAGAGGTACGAGGGCGGCAGGACGCGGAACATCGTGCGGAACGTCGCATACCTCACGCATGCCGCTTTGAGTATCCAGTCGCAAGGCGCCTGTAGGGCAAATTCCAGACGCTCGCGAAGGGTCGGTTGGGTTCGTTGGTCGAGATTCATCGGGTCCTCCAGCGTGGTGATAGGAGCTTTACTCCAGCTCCAGAATCGCCTGATTGCAGGGGGGACTCTATGCGTCAAATGACGTAGAAGGCGTTCAACTACAGCCGAGGCTCATCAGCAAGCGACTGGAAGAGCTGCGGCTTACTTCACCTCGATGACCCGCGACGTCGCCGCCATCGGATAGTTCCCGACTTCGAGCCTCACCGCGTACTTCCCCGCGGGCACGAGGGACAGATCGAGCAGCACCGATCTCGCCGACAACACTCCGGACGCCCCGTTCTCCTGCCAGCGGATGTTGAGAGGCGACAGCCTGGGCGCAATGCGCAACGCGCGGAAAGTGCGTCTCAGCAGACTTTCATCTACCGGAGTGATCGTAAGGGAGATCGGAAGCGCGCTGTCCGCCGGTGTCTTTCCGTAGAGCTCCCAGAACAGACCGATTTTCTTGTCGCGCCTGAAAGTCGTCCCGCCGTGCGCGCGCGGGATCGCCTCGTTCAGATCGCCGGGAAGGGAAGGCTCTCCATCGACGAAGAGCAGATCCGAGACGCTGATTTTCCCCGAGTCGAGGGGGATCTCGGCGAACCCGGATCTCCAGCGCGCTGCTCCGGCGCTGTCGTTCGCCAACAGCTCGACTCCGATGAACTGCTCCTTCCACGGCGTCGATACCGTCAAGACGTTCTTCGTCGGCGACTCAGTCAGCTCCGTCTTTGAAGGGGTCGTTGCTTCGTCGCCCATCGCTATCAGCGCCGCGGCGAATTTCCTCCGGCCAAAAATCGTATCGGCGCTCACATCGTAGGCAGCGACGACCTTCGTGGAATCTCCACGGCGAAAGCGCGCCACCTGGGCATCGAGCCGCACGAACGCATGCGTGTAGACCGGCGCGTACTGCTCACGGGGCGGGAACTGGTAGATGTCGAACACCGAATCGACGATGAGTGCCAGGCTGTCAGGCGGCTGCTGCGTGAGGAAGAAGTGGTATCCCGGCTCGCGCTCGTGACCGGTGATCGCCGCCTTCGCTTCCGGATACATGCTCTGCGACGGCTCCTGTGTCCACTTCTCCGCCCAGCCGAAGCGCAAGATCAATTCGGCGAGATCGCCACCCCAGCTCGAGCCGTAAGTGTTCGCCGCATCCTGCTGCAAGGCGGTGTGGAGAACCCGCGAGAAATGCTCTGTGCGCCGCTCATTGCCGGGCGTCATGAATAATGGATCAGCGACCCACCAGATTCGCGCATCCGCCGCCTCTCGCTGTCCACAGCTCATCTTCTTGTATGCGCCGCGGATGTCGTCATCAAGGAGCGGTGCGAGATTCAACCAGTGACACCGCACCGGCGACGGCATCCCATCGAGCGCGGCGGCGTAGGCGCTGTCGGAGCCCGCGTAGTTGCCGCCCACGTGCAGCGCGAGACCGAGCAGCGCATCGCACCACCATCGGGTCGCCCGGCACGAGCGCGCCACACCCGCCGCGGATGTGTCGTGCCCCTCTGTGAGATAGCGAATGCGCTGTCCCATGATCCAGTCGTCTCCCGGAAGATCGGTCGAGGCCTTCTCGAGATCGCGCAGCAGCTCCGCACGCGCGCGGATGATGTTCTTCCCTTCCTCCGGAACTACATAGTCGGTCAGGTTGGGATGCCACTCGCAGAATCGCCCGACGATCAGGCAGTGCTCCGCACCGCCGATGTAGAACCTCGGCAGCATCTGTCGTCGGCGACGCTCGAATTTCGCCTGGAGATCGTGCGCGCGTTGAGAGATTTCCGCGGAATCGGTCCGTAGCTGTGTGTCGCGCGCCGAGGTCTTGAGGAGCTGCGGCTGCGCGAAAGAGGCCGGCGCGGATAGGGTCAACGCCAGAGCAGCGGCCAGGAGCGACAAGTGGGTACGACTGCCCACGCGCTCGCGGCGGCTCAACGGCGAGCCAGTCTCAGAAGATGCGACGTAGAACGTATGACAGCACGCTGAAAAGGAGCGAAATCAGCAACATGTTGCCCACGGTAAATACTTATCGCCAGGCCCCCGAAGCCGCTACTGGATGGGCCTCCGATCGAGGCAGACCCTAGCCCGTCGTGTCAACCAAGAGGGGGTCCTCAGTCGCCGCGACCTGTTTCCGGGTGATCCACAGCCGCCAGAGCAAGAATGCGTAAAGCAAGGGCGCGATCCGGATCTCGAACTGATCGTCTCTGAATTCGAATATCCAGCGCACGATATCGAACACCAGCGAGTATACCGTTAGCCAGAACGCGGGAGTGAGAAATGGGCGCTTGCGGAAGATTATGCCGATGCAGACGATCGCCAGAGCGAAACTCACGATCTGCTCGATCCACCAGAGACGAGTCTGAGCGGCGAGGGCGTGCCGCATCGGCATGCGGCCAAGCGCGTCGATCCAGCCGTAGATGGTGAGCACGGTGATCAGTGCCGCAATGATGCTTCTGAAATTGTCCCGAGGGAGAACCCCGGGTCGGAGCGGCGGAGAAATCGGATCTGTCATGGAATGATCGATGGTTGGTCTTAATCCCACTCAATCAAGTTCCGTGCGCGAGGGGCGGTCATCAGCCAGCCGTCAGGCGTTCACCCCTTCGTTAAGATGTCGCGGTTTGCCTGAACGCTCGCCGGTACGCGAGCGGAGTCGGGTTGAGCTCGCACCGGAAATGAACGCACAATGACACCCTGACCAGCTGGATCTCGGCAACGGCTTGTCGCCGAGATCCACGTAGGCGCTAGAGTCTCTTCGGAGCTGCCGGCTGCCGGTCCCTGCCGAACGGATCGCCAGCGAGCGCTTCCGTATGCAGCGCGCACATCCATTGCCCTTCGCGGCGCACCCAGGTGGACGAGTCGGCTGCCTCGAGCGTCAGCGGTTTTCCGTCGACTGTCAATAATTCCTTGATCTTATAGGCGACGATGGCGACGTCCTCGCTGAGGACCCGCACCTGCACATCGCTCAAGGTGACCTCGTGGAGGGTCCAGCCGCCGGCCTGCAGCATTCCAGCGAATGCCTCGCGGGTGATGCGCGCGACACCCTGGGCGCCGGTTACGATGCAAGGGTCATCGGTCAGGCGCATCGCCGCCTGCACGTCCCTGTCCTTGATCGCCTGCCAGTATTGCTTCTCGTGATCCAGCAGCTGTGCTTCGATTGGCCCTTCCGTCATCCGCGTCCCTGTCAGGTTAAGAAGTAGATTGGCGTAGAATAACGACATCATCAAGCGTCGTGCCTCAAACCAGCAACAGGCCGCGCCTGACTCCGGTTGCCACGGCCTGGGCGCGCGTCCTCACCCCGCGAGCTTGTCGAACAGAAGATCCAGATGAGTTTTCACCTTGTTGGTGGAGATACCGAGCCGTGCGGCGGTCTGCTTGTTCACCAGACCGTCGGCGAGAAGGGGGGAGAATCTCGCTCTCCTATCAGTCGTTCCCGGCATCCATGTTCCTCTTCACGACGTCGATGAGTCCCCGCATTTGCACCTCGTCGACGAGTCGAGCGTGGACTTCACGAACTCCTGTTCGTGCTATCACATCACGCACGTTGTGCTGTCGAATTCCGCCGCCGGCAATGATAGTGATCCGCTTCCGCGCCTGATCTACCAGCGCTGCGATGAGATCCATACCCTCCCATGCCGTCGCTGCACCTCCTGACGTGAGCACACGGCTCGCGCCCGCTTCAATCGCCTCCTCGAGCGCGGCTGGCAGATTCATCGCGAAATCAATCGCGCGATGAAATGTCACGGGCAGTCCTGCTGCCGCTTTGACCAGATTGCGCATGCGCTCGGCGTCGACGCGACCATCAGGAGTGAGCGCACCAGTCACGATCCCGGCGACGCCCATCCTTCCGGCCAGCTCGATGTCGCGAATCATCACATCGAATTCATCGTCCGAATAGACGAAGCCGCCTGCGCGCGGCCGAATCAGCACGAACACCGGAAGCTGCGTTCGCTCGGCGACGGCGACGATTAATCCCGCGCCTGGAGTGGTGCCGCCATCGCTCAGATTGTCGCACAGCTCGATCCGGTCGGCACCAGCACGCTCGGCAGCGAGAGCGGAATCGAGCGTTTCAACCGCGGCCTCAACGAGGGTCAACGTGCGGCCAGCGGCTCGGCGGCGTCCGTGTCGGTGAGTATCTCCCGAACTGCACACTCATGAATCACGGTGGCCGGCCATTCCGGCTCATAACGCTCGGCGCTCCGAATTCGAGTCAGAGTCAGACGCTTTCCAGCACCCCAGACAATCATCGCGCTCTCCTTCGCGGACGCGATCGTGTCGATGCCAACGCTGATCCCGTGGCTAGGCACCGCGGCCAGTGTGCCGAAGGACGGAAACGTCTGCAGGTTGTCGCGACGAGTCTCTTCTGAAAGCTGAATGATACGCGTGCGACTGTCGCGAGCGCTCCCGGGCGGGTTGAACGCGACATGTCCGTCGCTGGCGCCCGAAGCCAGGATGAAATAGTCGATTCCTCCGGCGTCGGCGATCTTCGCATCGTACGCGGCCGGGTCGCGCGGGTCGGGAAACCAAATCGAATCGTCGCGCAACCGGCGCGCCGGCGGCAGTCCCTCATTCACCCGATCGGCGATCTCGATGCGAGCGAAGTGATGACAGGACCACTGCTCGTCGGCCGGCGCGTACTCGAATTGCACGCCGTCCGCCACGAGGTACTCATCCATCATCACCAGAACTAAATGGCTCAAGTCCTGTGACTTCTCCGCGAGTTGCCGCGCCAGCGCGCCATACACCGGCTGCGGCGTCCGACCGGTTGGGCATCCGAGGACGAAGCGCTTACCGGAAACGCGTGCCCGCTCAATGCGGACGAGCAGGACGTTCGCCACGTGCTCTCCTATGGCATCGGCTGACGGAAAAACGCTCACGGATGTCCGGGACATGGATCGCTATGCCAGCGGATCGAGGAAGAGACTGGCGGCGCCAACAATCCCCTCCCATCCCTCGAATGACGAGCCGACGATCTGAGTTTTCTCGCGAAACTCTGGATGCGCGTGCGTACGGTAGCTTGCCCGCGCCGGCTCGAGCAGGAGCTCCCCGGCCGCCGCAATTCCTCCGCCGACCACGATTCTGTCCGGTGAGAAGACCGGCGAGAGCGATGCCAGGCCGAGCCCGAGCCACCACCCCGTCTCGGCGAGCGCTGTCACGGCGAGCTCATCTCCTTTTCGCGCGCTGCCAACTATCTCACGGACCGAGCGTCCACCCGCCCGCTCCGACAGCGCCGCTGAATTGACCATGGCCTCGAGGCACCCCCGCGCGCCACAGGTGCAGAGGCGCCCCTTGTGATCGACGATGATGTGTCCGAGATCACCCGCGCACTCACCGGTGTAGCGCAGCAGCGCGCCATCGATGATGACACCGCCACCGAGTCCTGTTCCCACGGTGACGCCCAACAAGCGCGTCGACCCTCGGCCCGCCCCGTACCGGTACTCGGCAGCGACCGCGGCGTTCGAGTCGACCTCGAGGCGACAGCCGAGCGAGAGTCGCTCCTCGAGCGCCCGACGCAACGGAAAGCCGTGCAATGCCGGCAGGTTCGCGTTGTGGATCATCGCGGAGTGTTCACGGTCCAGAAAGCCGGCGACCGAAACGCCAACGCCCGACACCGATTGTTTCTCAACGTTCGCCGCGTCCAGCATGGGTCGGAGCGATGCTACGATAGCGTCTACGACCGCCATGGGCTCGCCGTGCAGACTGGTGGGAACCGATTCACGCCGGACGATGCTGCCGTCCTCGGCGACGATCCCGATCTTGGTGGCGGTTCCGCCGATGTCGATCGCCCCGGCGAGCCGCATTCAGAGCGCGGCTTGCGCCAGCTCCGGTCTTTTCCAGAGATCGATCGGCTTCGCTATTCCCTTCGGCCGGAAAGGCAGCATGATTTTCCGACCCAACCCGGCCGAGGCGTAGGCGGCGTACAGCACTTCCTGCACGACGCGCCCCGTTTCACCGTCCGAGATCGGCTTCTCCGTCCCTCGCACGCAACGGGCGAAGTGCCGCATCTCCTGCGGGAAGCCGTAGTTCCAGTGCTCCTCGAATACCGGGTACGTCCACCCCTTGGTGGACGACGCCTTCTCGACGGCGTAGCCAAACCCAACCTCGGAGTAGGTGGGGAGCGCGTTGCCCATCAGCATGTCGGCGTAGGTCTGTCCCTTGGAGCCGAAAACCTCGATGGAGTCGTCCATTCCGCCGGGCCGGTTCCAGCTGTTCTCGACCACGCCGAGCGCGCCGTTCTCGAACTCGATGATGGTGATTGCTTCGTCGTCGCCCTGCGTTCGTGCGGCGTTGACCTGAGTTGAAAGCTGGGCGTACACACTCTTCACTTTTTGTTTGCCGAGGAACCACCAGCAGAAGGCGATTCCGTGGCAGCCCAGGTCCATGAGGGCGCCGCCGCCGGACTGCTCGACGTCCCAGAACCAGTCGGAGTGCGGGCC
>JADGQV010000169.1 GCA_017881465.1 Gemmatimonadaceae bacterium | reverse complement strand
GCACCTGTTTGATCGCCATCGTCTCGGTCGTGTCGTTGAGCAGCGTCGAGCTTCCGTGAGTGTTGACGTAGCCGATCTCGTCGGCAGACACATTGGCGTCATCGAGCGCCAGCCGCATTGATCGCGCCGCCTGCGAGCCGTCGGGACGGGGAGCCGTCATGTGGTGCGCGTCGTTCGTCGTGCCGTAGCCCGCGACCTCGGCGTAGATCTTGGCACCCCGCGATTTCGCTCTCTCGTACTCCTCGAGAACGAGGACAGCCGCTCCCTCGCCCATCACGAATCCGTCGCGATCCTTGTCGAACGGGCGGGAAGCCGTCTCCGGCTCCTCGTTGCGCGTCGACATCGCGCGGATGATCGCGAACGCTCCGAAGCAGAGCGGGGCGAGCGGAGCCTCGGCGCCGCCCGCGATCATCACGTCGGCGTAGCCGTCGCGTATCTGCCTGAACGCGTCGCCGATCGCGATCGTTCCCGACGCGCAGCTCATGGCGTTGGTCGAGTTTGGGCCCATTACACCGAGCTCGATCGCAATGTTGCAGCTCGCGGCACCGCCGAATACCGCGAGCGCGAGTGTCGCGTCCACCTCACGCAATCCTTGTGTGAGATAGACAGCAAGCTGGCCTTCCGCGTAGCCGATCCCACCCAGAGCCGTACCCATGTTGGCTCCGATGCGCTCCCGGTTTTCCTTCGTGAGGTCGAGATTCGCATCGGCGAGGGCCATCTGCGCGCCGACTACGGAGAACTGCGCGAACCGGTCGAGCCGCCTGGCGCGCTTGTTGTCGAGGTGGTCGGTCGGAACGAAGTCGTTGACCTCCGCCGCGTTGTGACTGCGGAACTCCGAAGGATCGAACCGGGTCAGTGACCGAACCGCTGAGCGCTGTCGCTCGAGTCCCGACCAGAAAGGATCAAGCGTGGTTCCGATCGGAGTGATTGGGCCGATACCGGTTATGACAACTCTGCGTCGCTTCACCTGTCTCCTCGATTCACAATTAATTCACTGCTGATTTTTCGTTGCGCGCTCGGCGACGTCCGCCAGTCCCGACAGTGTGCGGGTGGCGATGCCGTGCACGAATACCGGACCGATCACGTACATCGCCGCCCACATTCCAACCAGCGGAACCCGCGGCCCATCCCATACGTGCAGGATTCGCACGTGCGTGCCGCCCGGCGCGGGGGTGAAGGTCCATTCGACGTCCATCCCCTTGGTGATACCCCCGACGTGCCGAAAGCGGATCGACGGCTCTGCCCTGTTCACCGACATCTCCGATAGCCACCACGTCGGCCAATTGGCCCGGAGCGGTCCCTTCGAGGTATCGATGATCTGAAACGGGCGATAGGCGGACATCTCCACCAGCCCACCACCATCGGTGCATCGCTCCCGAAATCGCACGTATCTGTAGTGGGAGAGATGTGCCGGCCAGTTGTCCACGTTACTCGCTAGTTCAAACATCGTTCCCACGGGGGCGCGAACGAGTCGCTCGTCGATTGTCTCCATCGGGCGTCCGAGCGGCATCGGCCCCAGATCGAGGGGACGCGCGAGATCCCTGGTCATCGATGCACTGGCGCCCAGCTCGTCGTCACCCGAAATGCGCGGCGGCAATGAGCCACCGGCCTCCGCGCAATCGCCTCGTGCACTGTATCCGCAAGTTCCTCCGTAGTGAAACCCCGCATCACGGAGACGACGCCATCGTGGCGGCTAACGGCATGAAATCTAAGGGGAAAAGAGGCGAGCCACAGGCCGACAGCCGCGATCCAGCTCCGCCTGATGTCGCTCACGATCACCCGGACCCGGGCGACGCGATCCATCTCGCGCAGCATCTCCGCCGCCTCCCGGCCGGCAAAGTGATGCAACACCTGTGAGCACATCACGACGTCGATGCTGTTGTCCGCGAACGGGAGACGCAGCGCGTCGGCGCATACGGAAAAGTCGACCGACGTTCGACTGGCGGACGCGAGCTCGGGGGCCGAATCGAGGCCGATTGTGGTCAGGTCCACGCCGGACCGGCGCGCTTCCTCTCTCGCGCGGCAGGGAATGTCGCCGAGTCCGGTGCCGACATCGAGCAGCGTTGCATCGCGCGGCACCTCCTTCAACGCTTCCCTCACCTCGTCCAGAGCCGAGCTCATTCCGCCGAACAGAGCGTTGGCGCGCGCCACGTCGGCGAGCGAGCGCGTCACTATTCGCGGATCGACATCCGGCGAGTCGAGTATCTCGACGCCTCTCCTTCGCGGCGGGGTTAGTATGTCACGCACCGTACTAATGCTCCAACTGTGCGTAACCGCCGCGGTAGTAGAGGAGCGGCGACCCGCTCTCCACGCGCGTCGCTTCCACTTCGCCAAGGATGATAGTGTGGTCGCCTCCATCGTGCAGGGCGAACCGGCGGCACTCCAGCACCCCGAGTACGTCGTCGAGAATCGCGTATCCATTCGACGACCTCGTGAAGCCGACGCCTTCGAACCTGTCTATGTCGGTGATCGAAAAGCGGCGGGCGATCTGCTCCTGTCTGGCAGACAGAATGTTGACGGCGAATCCCGGCGCCGTAGTGAGCGCCTGGTACGCCGAGGCGGTCTTCTCGATGCAGACGAGGACAAGCGGCGGCTCCAGGCTCACCGAGCAGAATGCGCTCACGGTCATTCCTTGATCGGAAGCGTCAGTGCCTTTGGTAGTCACTACCGCCACACCGGAAGGAAACCTGCCGAGTACCGCGCGAAACTCGTCTGGGTTGACGCTCAAGTTCTGAATGCCGGAGAAATGAAGAGATTGAAAAGAAAGCGCGGGCTCAGCACAACGCTCGGGGGAATGAAATCTCCCGCCACGCCAACCAGCAAATCCGCCATGTCCTTGCGCCGGGAGAGAATCTTCGCCGCATTGTTCAGGAAATATGGATACGCGATGGCCAGGCCGACGATTCGCTCAACCTTCCACTTGCCGCCGAACTCCCTCTTGCGCGCCCTGTCGTATCCGGAAAGAATCCGGCCCTCCTCCTTCGCGCTGCGTCCCAGCGCCTCCACCAGATAGGGCGCGAGCAGCTCTCCGCCCCGAAGGGCCGCGTAAATGCCCTCGCCGGTGAAAGGATCGAAGAAATCCGCGGCGTCACCGACGAGCGCCGCTCCCGGCGACCACGCGTGGCGAGATGAAGTCGCGAACGGACCCGTCGCGCGGACCGGCGTGGTTCGCACTGCTCCGACGAACCGCTCGGCCAGGTGCGGTCGCGACGCGATCCATCGCTCGAGGAATTCGGTCTTGTCGTCGCCGATCTCCCGCGCGCGCGACATCGGTACGACGACCGCGACGTTCACTTGCCCGCCGCCGACATCCGCTATTCCCAAGTATCCATCGTGATCCACGTGCATCTCGCCCATGTCGGTGACACCCTGCACCTTCCGGTAATGTGAGACGAGGGCGATGCGCCGCGGCCAGACACGGCTCGTTCTCACCAGACCAAGCCGGCGTGCAACGACCGAGCGCAGCCCATCGGCCCCGACGACGTAGCGCGCCCGAAGCGTGCGCGGCTGTCCATCGGCCGCGAGCGCCTTGACACCGGTCACCCGCGCCGAGTCGTTCTTCGCGAGATCCGTCACCCGCATGGATTCTTCGACACATGCTCCGGCGGTGCGCGCCCCGCGAAGTACGATCTCGTCGAGAATCGTCCTCCGGACGGCGAGCCCTTTGTCGCGGAACCCGCGGAAGCCATGATTGGCAGCAAACTCTCCGTTCGCGATGTGGCCGTTGGGGGCGCGAATGCTCATCCCGGCGAGATGCCCCGGATTGGTTCGCTCGATTTCCTCGAGCACGTTCATGTCCGAGAGGATTCTCGAGGCCTGCGGGCTCAGATATTCGGCGCAAATCTTGTCGCGCGGAAACTTCGCCCGGTCGAGGACGAGCACATCGACTCCTTCCCGCGCGAGCACCCACGCCGTGGCGGCGCCGGCAGGTCCGCCGCCGACTACTATCACTTCCGCGTCGAGGTGCTGGCCCAAGTTATCCCGTCGCGCGCGAGACGCGCTGAAACAACCCCATGTATTGCCAGTGTGGCCTCGGGAGATGAAGAACCGATGCCGCGCGCATGAGGTATGGCAGGATCACCGATCGCGAGTCGGCCGAGAACATGAATCGCGGATGATCTGCCGCGAACCGCTTGAGCCGCGTGACCGTGGTGTCGAACCTGAGCTCGCTCGAAAAGTAAAACGCGGGATCAAGCAGCGTGCTGTTGGCCGGGATTACG
>JADGQV010000168.1 GCA_017881465.1 Gemmatimonadaceae bacterium | reverse complement strand
CGGGTGATCAGCTCGCGCTCGGTGATCTCGTCGCTTGAAGTCATCGATGATTCTCCGGTCACAGGTTGTGCCGCTTGAGCTCGTTGACGGCGAAATCCGCCGCGCGTGCCGTTATCGCCATGTAGGTGAGCGACGGATTCTGACAGGCGGTTGAAGCCATGCAGGAGCCGTCGGTGACGAAGACGTTCGGGGCGTCCCACACCTGATTGTGCGCGTTGAGGACCGATGTCTTCGGATCGCGCCCCATGCGCGCCGTTCCCATCTCGTGGATCCCCATGCCGGGGAAGGAGCCGGCGTCGTACATCCTGACGTCCTTGACGCCGCACTGATCGAGCATCTCCGCTATGTCCGTGGCCATGTCGTGGCGCATGAGACGCTCGTTCTCACCAGTTGCGCAGTCGATCTTGGGAACCGGCAGACCCCACTTGTCCTTCTTTGTATGATCGATGGAAACCGTGTTGGCGTGATTGGGAAGCATCTCGCCGAACGCAGTGGCGCCGATTCCCCAGCCGCCGGGCTGCGACATCGCATCCTTGAACTTTCCTCCGACACCGAGCTCGGCGACGGCGCGCGACCATCCATCCCTGCCCGCGCCGCCCTGGTAACCGAACCCGCGCAGGTAATTGCGCTTGTCGCCGAACAGGTTCCGGTAGCGCGGGATGTAGAAGCCATTGGGCCGGCGGCCGTAGTAATACTTGTCCTCCATGCCCTCGAGCCTGCCTTCAGCGCCGACGCGAAAGTGGTGATCCATGAGATTGTGACCGAGCTCGCCCGAGCTGCTTCCGAGCCCGCCGGGCCAGACATTCGTTGCCGAACGCATCAGCAGCCACGTCGAGTTGATGGTCGAAGCGCAGAGGAAAATCACCGGCGCCTGGTAGTCCGTCGTCTGCTCGGTGACCGCGTCAAGCACGCGCACGCCCGTCGCGCGTTTTCGATCGCGGTCATAGAGGACCTCACTTACGATCGAAAACGGCTTGAGTGTGAGGCGGCCTGTGTTTGTCGCGGCAGGGAGCGTCGAAGACTGCGTGCTGAAGTACGCGCCATAAGGGCAGCCGAGCCAGCAGGCGTCGCGGTACTGGCAAGGAGAGCGTTCAGGGAGCCCCTTGGTGAGGTTTGCGACGCGGCCCGGAATAATGTGGCGTCTGCCGCCGAACAGCTTGGCCAGTCTCCCCGCGACGAGCTCCTCGCCGCAGTTGAGCGGCATCGCCGGCAGAAACTGACCGTCAGGCAGTTGGGGGAGCTTCTCGTGCGAGCCCGAGATTCCGGCGTGTCTCTCCACGTGATCGTACCACGGCGCCAGGTCGGCGTAACGAATCGGCCAATCGGTCGCGATGCCGTCGCGCGCGTTGCCCTCGAAGTCGAAGTCGCTCCACCGGTAGCTCTGGCGTCCCCACGTCAGCGAGCGGCCGCCGACCTGATAGCCGCGATACCAGTCGAAGCGCTTGACCTCGGTATAGGGCGAGTCCTTGTCCGACGCCCAGAATGAGAGGTTCTTCTCGTTCAGCGGGTAGTCCCGCTTGAGGACCGGGTATAGCTCCTCCATCGCCCGGGTGCGGCCGCCGCGATGAGCGTACTCCCAGGGTCCCTTCGTCGCGTTCACGTAGTCCTTGATGTGTTCGACGTTGCGGCCGCGCTCGAGGAGGAGCACGCGCAGACCTTTCTCGGTGAGCTCCTTGGCGGCCCAGCCTCCGGAAATTCCGGACCCAACTACGATCGCATCGTATTCAGGCTTCTGCATCAAGTCCTCGCTGTCGATTGGTATGACGTCGAGCGCGGTTTCGTCTCAGCGGGTGCAGACGTCGACCGGCGCCCATCGAATATGGTCGCTGGGGCGGGTAGTCCGTTAGGCTGCCGCCTCGAGCGGAGCTCGGTGGCGGGCGCAAGTGCACATGGCCGTCACTGTCTCCCGCGCTGGCGGATACATGTGATAGTACATCCCGACCACCATCGGAATGAATACCAGCATGTTGTAGATGAGGTGCAGCTCGATCCGCGGAATCCAGATCTGGCCGATGCTCGTCGGCACCGTGCCACCGAACCAGAATCGTTGCGTCTGCGCCTGATAAAGCAGAATAAGGTGCTCGAAATGGTGCCAGAACTGGATCCAGAAGGACACCATCCACCAGGTGTACGAGGTGCCAGTGAATCCCTTTCGGATCACCCACAGGCCTATCAACATCACTAGAGCGAATCCGTAGTGGAGCACTTCCGAACGCATGAGCCAGGGATAGTACATCCCCAAGAGACCCATCGACATCGACCGTGACCAGTGCATCACGAAAAACTGGTAGGCCTGGACGATGTGCTCGAGCCAGTGAAACAGCACGATTGCCATGAAGCCCTGTAGGGCGACCTTATGCCAGCGCGTGTTGAGACTCTCGTAAAAGCCCGCGGACGGGCGTCCGGTGATGTGGTGAATGGCGGTGGTCGAGTCCGACATGTGTTCTCCTGACGTGAGGCCAAGTCCAATGTGCAGGCAACTATAGGGTAGCGGCAGGTCGACCGTCAACATTGCGTTCAGCCCGAAATCCGAACTAGCGAGCAGCCCGCTCGAGCTTCAGATTCGTCGATCGCCCACAGTCGTTGGAACTCTGCCGGGATCAGATTGATGACGCGGGAAATCGGCAGGTGTTGGCTGATGCAAAAAACCCTCTCACGATGGATTACACGATGACAAAACTCGCGCGTGTGAAGCGCTCGAGTCTCTTCGTACTCCTGATCGCTCTTATCTCGTTAGGCGGCTGCACCATTGGAAAGAAGGATCGCCCGCTGTTCAAACTCCTGAGCCCGGACCAGACCGGCGTCACCTTCGCGAACACCATCACTACCAGTGACTCTTTGAATGTGCAGACCGACCCCTATGTGTACAACGGCGCCGGGGTAGCCATCGGTGATATCGATAACGACGGATTGCCGGACATCTTCTTTTCCGGCAACATGGTTTCGAGTCGCCTGTACCGGAACAAAGGGCACATGAAGTTCGAGGACATCACCGAGCGAGCGGGCGTCCACACGAGCCGATGGGCCACCGGCGCCAGCATGGTGGACATCAACAACGACGGGTACCTGGATATCTACGTCTCCGTTTCCGGACCCGAATGGTCCAAACCGGAGGACCGGGCGAATCTGTTGTTCATTAACAACAGGGATGGGACCTTCACGGAGGCTGCCGCACAATACGGTATCGCCGCCACCGGCTTTACCACCCACGCCGTTTTCCTGGATTACAACGGGGACGGATGCCTCGACCTCTTTCTTCTCAACAATTCGCCGAGGGATTTTTCTCGCGGTCAGGTAGGGCAACCAACAGGCAAACACGCTGAGACCCCGGACAGTTACAACGAGCTCTACCGGAATAACTGTCACGGGACGTTCACGAACGTGTCCAGGGAAGCGGGCATACTGCGAGACGCCGGCTATGGCCTCGGTGTGGCTGTCGCCGACCTGAACGGAGATGGCTGGCCCGACATCTATGTCTCCAACGATGTCGCGCCCAACGATGTCCTGTACGTCAACAACGGCGATGGGACGTTTACCAACAAGCGCAGCCAGTGGCTGAAGCATACGAGCTTTGCGGGCATGGGCGTCGACATCGCCGATTTCAACAATGACGGCTGGCCCGACATTCTCCAGGTGGACATGCTGCCGCGCGCCTTGAGCGCGCGCAAACGGATGAGCGGGTTCACGACCTATAGTGGTCTGATGGAATCGCGCAACATGGGATTTCGTGACGATTACACTGCCAACGCACTGCAATTGAGCAACGGAGTCACGAAGGACGGGGATGTCATCTTCAGCGATGTCGCCCGCCTTGCCGGTGTCGCATCCACAGACTGGAGCTGGAGTCCCCTGTTTGCGGACTTCGACAACGACGGCTACAAGGACATCTTCATCACTAACGGCTATCCCAAGGCGGTCAATGATTTCGATTACCTGAACGCCATGTTTTCCGTACGCCGAGGCGGGGATGCGAATGCTTCGCGTCGAGCACGACTGGAAATCCTGAACAAGCTGTACCCCTATGACGTGTCCAACTATGTCTTCCGGAACGCGGGCGATCTGACTTTCACCGACAAAACGAAAGCATGGGGAGTGGACCGCCCGAGCTTCTCGTACGGTGCGGCCTATGCCGACCTGGATAACGACGGCAGGCTCGACCTCGTAGTGAACAATATCGACGCGCCCGCCTTCATCTATGAGAATGTCCAACCCAGAGACGACGCCCA
>JADGQV010000070.1 GCA_017881465.1 Gemmatimonadaceae bacterium | reverse complement strand
CATTCGATAGCCTTTCGCGCGGATGAGCACGTCTTCGTTCGCGGTCGAGCGCGAGATCGCCGTGCCCATGCCGTAGCGGTTGTTCTCGATGATGAAGATGACGGGGAGATCCCACAAGGAAGCCAGGTTCAACGCTTCATGGAACGCGCCGATGTTGACGGCCGCCTCTCCGAAGAAGCAGACGCAGACCTGATTGCCGCGACGATACTTGATTGCGAATCCGACGCCGGCCGCGATAGGAACGTGTCCACCGACGATGGCGTGTCCGCCCAGGAAGTTCGTCTTGGCATCGAAGATGTGCATGGAGCCGCCCTTGCCGCCCGAGCAACCGGTGGCCCGGCCGAACAGCTCCGCCATGACCGCGCGGGGGCTCACTCCGCGAGCGAGCGCCTGCCCGTGATCGCGATACGCGGTGATCACGTAATCGTCGGGACGGATCATCGACATCACGCCGGCCGAGATCGCTTCCTGTCCGATGTAGAGGTGGCAGAAGCCGCCGATCTTTCCGAGTGCGTACGCCTCGGCGCAGCGCTCCTCGAAGCGTCGCTGGAGGAGCATCGAATGGAGCAACTCGCGCCGGATCTCCGGCGTCGTTCCAGCGAGCGCGTTCGCCGGCGCGGCGTCAGCGCCGTTGTTGCTGGGCGCGCCTTTCTCTTTCTGCTTCTGCGCGGGTGCGCGCTTCGCTTCAGTGCTCATACGCCGGCCGCCTGCACCTGCTCCCACGCGTGGTAGCTGGAGCGAACGAGCGGGCCTGACTCAACGTGCCGAAATCCCATTTCCATTCCAATCTCGTACAGTTTTCTGAATTCCTGCGGAGTGTAATAGCGATCGAGCGTGATGTGCGCGTCGGACGGTCTGAGGTACTGTCCAAGGGTAAGGATATCGACGTCGACTTCGCGGAGATCGCGCATCACCGCGACGACTTCCTCGATTGTCTCACCCATCCCGAGAATCATACCAGTCTTGGTCGGAATGTCGGGCGCAATGCGTTTGGCGTATCGGAAGATCTCCATCACCCTCGCGTAACGACCTCCAGGTCGGGCCTTCTTGTAGAGTCGAGGCACTGTCTCGGTGTTGTGATTGTAGATCTCGGGCGCGGCCTCGAGGACGGCGCGAATACTGTCCTCGTTGCCCTGAAAATCCGGGACCAGGACCTCGACCGAGCAACCCGGAGTCCGTTCGTGGATCTGGCGGATCGTCTCGGCGAAGACCCAGGCGCCGAAGTCGGGTAGATCGTCGCGATCGACTGAGGTTATCACCGCATGCTGAAGTCCCATCTCGGCGATTGCCTGCGAGACGCGATGGGGCTCGGCGATGTCGTACTTGGTTGGGCGGCCGTGGGCGACGGCGCAGTAGGCGCAGTTGCGGGTGCAGACGTCGCCCAGGATCATGAACGTGGCAGTGCCGTGTTCCCAGCATTCGCCGACGTTGGGGCAGTGCGCTTCTTCGCACACGGAATGGAGGTTGAGCTCCCCCATTAAGTGCTTGAGCCGCATGTAGTTGGGGCCGCCCGGCGCCTTCACCTTGAGCCACGAGGGTTTTCGCTCGGGGAGCGGCTCGGCGCGGTGACGCCCCATGATCTGATAGAGAGTGTCTGGCATCTTTGGCGGCTCGCGGGGGAGAAATCCGTCGAACTCAGGCAATCTACATCAAAAACGGTCGGGGCGAAATTGTGACAGGTCGTGGCTAAGTGGTGATTCTGTCACGAGATCGGCGACTAAATCCCCCGTCAGGGGGGCCATGAGCACGCCATTGCGCGAATGACCGCACGCATAGATGAGCGACGGGTGCTCCGGATCGAGGCCGAGTATGGGCAGCATGTCGGGAGTGATCGGGCGCAGGCCCGCCCACGCGTCGGTCCTTTGCGCGGACGCGAGGCTCGGACAAATCTCTTCCGACGCCGTGCGGACTTTTTTCACGCCGCTCGCAGTGGTGCTCGAATCGAAACCGACGTTCTCCATCGTGCTGCCGCCGATTGTCATATCCCCGCGCGGAACCACGTAGCCGCGAGGTCCGTAGGCGACGTGGCGGAGCGGAGAGGCTGAATAAGACACGAGCTGCCCACGCGCCGGTTCCACAGCTCGGGCGAAGCGCGCTCCGGAAAGTTTTCCTGCCCATGCACCGGCGGCGATGACGACGCGGCGAGCGGTGTGTTGCGCTCCCGATTCAGTTCTCGCAGTGCACGAGTCTCGCGCCGGGTCGACAGCTATTACGGCATCGCTCACTCTCGTGATCCGATCACTGGCGGCGCAGAGCTTCTCGAGCGCCGCGAGCAGCACGGTGTTGTCTACGGCGCCATCGTCGGGGCTGAACATCGCGCCCAGGCCGTGGGATAGCGCTGGCTCGAGCTCTCGCAGCTCCCTTGCGTCGAGCCAGCGGCTGGTCGGGAGGGCGGTCTTCTTCAGCCCCTTGATTCCTTTTTCGCTGAGTGCGACCTGGAGCATCCCGAGTCGATTGAGGGGCACTCTGACGCCCGTCCGGTCCGCCAGAAAATCCACAAAGGACGGATACCGATCGCGGGCGGCGATTCCGAAGTCGTGGGCGGGCCCTGAAGCTCGCTCGACGGATGGCGCCAGCATTCCGGCGGCGGCTGGAGAGGCTTCGCCGGGGCGGGGCTCGCTTATCAGCGTGACGGAGACTTTGCGTTCGGCCAGGGCCGCGGCTATCGCGAGGCCGATCAGCCCTCCGCCCACGACTATGACGTCCCCGCTCAGCTTTCCCGCTCCCCGGATTTCCACTCGTGAAACAACCCGGCCGGCTGTATCGTAGGGATAACTGTCACCGTATCGGAGAACGTCATGTTACGCGCCATCTTCATGATCGGCCTATTCGCCATGCTGGGCCTCTTTGCCGTGGGCATGGTGTTCAAGCTTTTTGGCGGGCTCATTGGTCTCACTTTCTTCATTGTGGGGCTCGCGCTCAAGGTAATTATCGTCGGCGGGCTGCTGTACTTCGGTATCCGGGTTCTCAGTCCGGGCACCGCCGCGCGGCTCCGGGAGAAGTTCGCCGGGACTCGGCTTACTCGCTATTAACTGCAACTGAACAAGATGTCAGCTTGAGCTTTGCAGTTGATAGCTATCAGGCTCACTACGCCGGGACGCCACAGGTGGGGCCGACATCTTGTTCAGTTGCAGCTCAGTCTCTCTCCAGTGCCTCGATAACTCCCCAAGTCAACAGCGGAACCATGATCTCGTGGTGGCCGGTTATCTCGTAGCCTTTGCCGCTGCCCTGAGTCGGGCGCTGCACCACGTTCACGCGCGGGCGGTAGTGGCGCTGCATGTCGAGATCGCAGGTGGTGAATCCGGTCGGCTTTCCGTCGTTGAGGTTTCGCGCGATCGTCAGCGCCTTCAGAAATACCTCTGGCATGATCACCGCGCTCCCGAGGTTGAGGACGACTCCACCTTCGTGCAGGGCGGGGAGGGATGCGGCGAGCCGACGGAAGTCGCGGTGGCTGGTGTCGCCGATCGCCGCGCCATTCGCCGCTGGATGCTGATGAATTATCTCGGCGCCAATGGCTGCGTGAACGGTGCAGGGGATTCCCAACCGGTGAGCGGCGAGTAGCACCGACAGCTCGCCATTCGATAGGGGGATACCCTCGAGCGCGCGGGCGAGAGCCTCGCCCATCCCCCACCCGCTTTTCATCCCGATCGTGAATGCCTGGTTCATGCCGCGGCCGGTTTCCTCCGCCATGCCGAAGGTTCCGTCCACAAGTCCCCGGGCGACGTCTTCCGAGGTGGCGCCGAAGCGTGCGATCTCGTAGTCGTGGATCGCGGCAGAGCCGTTCATCGCGAGGTGGGTGATCACTCCGCGATCCATCAGCTCGATGAGAAGGGGCGTCAGGCCCGTCTTCACTATGTGGCCGCCGAGCATCACGACGACCGCGCGCTTGTTCTTCGCGGCAGCTGCGATCGCGTTCACCACGCGGAGGAAATCTCGCGCCACGAGAACATCGGGCAGCGATTTCAGGAAGGCAGCGAAGCTGCGGTCAGTCCCAGGCGCGGATGCGAATTCGGCGGCGACGACTTTGTTTGGGCGCCGCTCGATTGGAACGGTGCGGACTCTCGAGAGATCGACTTCCGCGATCGGCTCGGAAGTCGTGCTCCTGGGCTTCGCCCCCGCCGCCTTCGATGGTCGAGGGCGGGGGCCGCGGTTACCGCCTATGGATTCGGCGATGGGAAGTAGGACTTGAGATAGAGATTGAGCGAGCCGAAGGACAGCTTCGATTTCAACTGGAGCATGATGCGCCTGTCGTCGTCCGACAGCCATATCTCCGCGTGACCATTCTCGGAGAAGATTCCCTTGGTCTTGATCATCGGCTGGAGGACGATCGCGTCAAAGGTTCCGGCGGGAACTTTGATCCTCTCCTTGCGGAGAACGCTGATTCGAACCGGATTCCGATCCGGCCGGAAGTAGCGGTCAAAGGAGTAGGTCTGGCCGACAACGAGCGGAAGAGTGCGGATGAAGTACAGGAACGATCCGTCATCGAGTGGCTGAGTGACGGTTTTCTCCTCCTTCGGCGGCTTCTTCGAAGTCTGAATAAAGATGCCGCGCTCGGGATAGATCTCGAATTTCCTCTCGATCTCCTTCCCGCCTTCCTCGAGGTTCTGGACGAAACGAAGCGACGACAGGGTCTCCGCGTCCATCCAGCTCTCGTATACATCGTTCACGCGGTACAAGAAATTTCCGCCCTGCACCCAGAACGCGGTGTGCCAGGTGGGCCGGCCGCGGAGGTTGTCGAGCCCGACGACTTCCATGTGCGCACTGCCGACCGTGAGCGCGCCGAACTTCACGTCGTACTCCATTCGCTCGCCGGGTCCGAACGGAACCTTTGCGCGCTTCGCGGTTGACGCCACCACCGTCTGCGGCACGGGCGTGGGCGAAACGGGCACCGACTGCGCCCAGGAGCTGGCTGCGGCGGTAGCGGTGAGAAAGGCGAGGCCTGAAATGATTGCGCGCTTCACGCCACGCCTCCCGCGGGAGCGGCGAGGAGCCGCGCCTTGCGGCTGAAGCGGAAGAGATTCAAGGCGTCTGCGACTGGACGGACTCGCGTCTCTCGCGTGCGCACATCGTATCGTGGGGCGAGATCGACGTTCTCGATTCTGCGCGCGAAGCGGCGCGCCTTGAGCAGAAGCTCCATGTTGGCGGCCCAGCCGCTGCTTGTAACCGCCGGCTTGTCACCGAGGGCCTTGAGCAGCTCACGCAAGACCGAAATGCGATAGAGGCGGTAGGTCGTGAAGGGATCCGCAGCATCCGTTTTTGGAAGACCCGCGTGCTGCATCCAGTCCGCAAAGCGGCGGAGCCTCCGCACGGCCGCCGGGGCCTCGGTCATTTCCTGCCTGGCCGCCACGATATCGGCGCCTCCCTCAAAGCGCTTCACGAGCTCCGGGATGTGCTCCGGCTGATCGGTGAAATCGGCCTGCATCATGATGAGAGCATCGCGACGCGCATAGCGCGTGCGGCGCGAGGCTTCGCGAACGAGCTTGTCCAGCGCAACGCCGTATCCATGGCGCTGCTCGCCGCGCAGAATCGTGAGCGGGATCACTTCGGCGTACGGCTCAAGCGTGTCGCGGGTGCCATCGGTGCTGCCATCGTCATAAACGATGATCTCATACTCGCGCGAGTAATCCTGGAAAACCCGGCGAATGCGCCACAGGAGCACGCCGATGGTCTGGCCCTCGTTGTAGGTCGGAATGCAGATGTAGATCAATTCAATTCGGGTGCTATGGGTGGCGACGGCGGGACCTGCTCTACAGGCAAGATCCAGGCAAGATAGGAGGAGCAGGCGATTACCCGCTACCCCGCCAGCACTCTATTGTACACCTCAGCCGTCCGTTCGATCATCCGCTTCGAGTCGAATTCCCGGGCCCGCTGCTTCGCGCCCTCGCCGAGCATGGTGCGGAGTCCGTCATCGCTGATCAGAGCCGCGGCGGCGCGGACGAAACCGGCGATGTCCCCGGCCGGTACGAGCAGACCGCTCTTGCCATCTTCGATTACCTCGGGGAGACCACCGACCGCGAACGCGATCGGCGGAATTCCGAGAGCCATGGCATCGATCACCGATGTGCCGAGACCCTCCGACCTGGCCGGATGCCAGAGAACATCGAGGCCCGACACGGCGTCGTGAATCTCCTCGACGAATCCGGCATCAAACCCCTCGACGCCGGAGACAGTCGTCCCTCCTTTCCCCTTTCCGCCGAGGAGGACGAGCCGCGTGCGACGGAACACCTCGCCGGGCAGTCGGCGAGCGATTCCCGCCACCATGTCGAGACCCTTCTCCTGCGTCATCGCACCGACGATGCCGCAGATAATCGAATTGGGTGGCCATCCGCGCTCGCGGCGCCAGTTGCGCGGCCGCTTGACCAGCGGGGCGGGGACTCCGGAGTAGACGACCTCGATTCGATCGCCTGGAACTCCCGCGTTCACCATGGCGGTCTTCACCGCCTGCGAGATGGCAATGAAAGCATCCACACCGTGCCGGTACTTGAGACGAACCTGTTTCGGCGGGAAGGTGACGCGACGCGTCACCACGAGACGCGTCTTTCTTTTCCCGAGGAGCGCGAGCCTCGCGATCGAGTGCGTGCGAGCATCGTGCGCGTGCACGACCCCCGCGTCCCACTCCCCAGCGACGGCGCGGAGCTCACGGGCGGAGCGAATGTCCCATTCCCCGCGCAGGGTCAGGCGATAGGTAGGAAGTCCAGCGCGCTCGGCACGTCTGATGAGGGGAGAGCCCGTAGGTGCGACGACGAGCGTGCGATACCCGAGGTCGCGAAGTCCGGTGGCGAGAAGAAATACCTGACGCTGGCCGCCGCGCCAGCTGCGCCCGGAGTCGATGTGAAGAATCCGGGGCAGTTCCACTACGCTTCGAGCTTGCGCGCGAACGCCTTGAACAGGCCCCGGTCCCACGGCTCGGCCGAGTCCGTCATCTCCTCGGGGTGCCACTGCACGGCCATCACCCACCAGTCTTCGTCCGTGGACTCGAGCCCTTCGATGATCCCGTCCGGAGACCGCGCCGTGACTCGCATCCCGTCGGCGACGCGCTTGACCGATTGGTGGTGAAACGAATTCACCGTGCAGTGCTCCGTGGCGATCGCCGTGGCGATAAGGGAACCCGGCTCGACGGATATCTCGTGAGTGCGTGAATCGCGGGCACTCTCTTCGTCGTGCGCGATGTCGGTCTCGCACTGCGACGGGATGTCCTGGACCAGCGTTCCCCCGAGGGCGACGTTCAGTATCTGTATCCCCCGGCAGATCGCGAGAACGGGAGTCCCTCGTTTCTGCGCTTCCTTGATCAGCGCCGCTTCCGTCGCATCGCGCGCGGCGTTAACGGAACGTACTTTTTCGTGGCGTTTTTCACCGTAGCGAGCAGGATCGACGTCTTCGCCGCCAGTCAGCACGAGGCCCGCGACGGAATCGAGAACTGCCGACGCGGCGTCAGCGTTCGAGAGTGGGGGGACGATCAGTGGTATGAGCCCTGCACTTTCCAGGGCAGTCACGTAAGCGGCGGTCAGCCGGACACGACTGGTATCGCCATCGGGGCGAATGCCAGCGGTAACAGCAACTGTGCAGGCTCGGACCGGCTTGCGCGCGGACGACACGAGTGATCTCTCTTCGACAGGGTACGTTGGCACTGCTGCTCGCCGCCGTGTCGGCGACAAATGCACAGTCACAAAGTCTGAGCGGCCTCCCCATTACCTGCAAGGGGGAGCGTATCAGTCGGATAGATATCGATGCGAGTCCGCCCTTCCGCATCAACGGCACTAACATCTGGGAGCGGGCGGGACGCTTCGCGGCCAAGCAGCACGTGACTACGAAGGAATCGGTGATACGGCGCTATCTGGCGCTCCAGCTCGGCGATCGGTGCACGGAAGTGCGTCGTGCGGAATCGGAGCGCATTCTCCGCGCGCAGCCATTCATCGCCGATGCGACCGTGCTCGCCTACGACGACGGACAGGGTGGGGTCGCGCTCACCGTCTCGACCGTGGACGAAGTCTCGCTGATCATAGGCGCCGGCATCGGTGGCGGCTCGGGCGTGCACTCGCTCTTGCTCGGGGAGGACAATCTTCTCGGCACCGCCTTCCACGCGGAGAGCCAGTGGAGGAAGGGGGTACACAGGGATACCTACGCCGCCAAGGTGGTCGACTATCAGTTCCTGGGCCGGCCCTACCAGTTGCGGCTGGAGGGGGGACGGCGCGAGCTGGGGAGCGATTGGGGGACCGAGCTGAGCCACCCATTCCTGACCGATTTGCAGCGAGTCTCGTGGCGAACCACGGCCGGCAACGCGAACGGATACTTCTACTTTCGGAGACCGGATGCGTTGCCGGCGGCGATAAAACTGGAACGCTCGTACAGTGACATCGGCGGCGTAGTGCGAATCGGGCCGCCACTCGGACGCCTGGCGCTCGTCGGTGGATCGATCTCGTTCGAGGACGAGAGTCCCGCGACGTCGCCGATTATCGTCACTGATACGGCTCTTTTGGCCGACACGAGTCAGGCGCTGATCAACAGATACACGAAGCACCAGACGGCTCGGCTCAACGCGCTCTGGGGAGTGCGCAACGTCCACTTCGTGCGCGTCAGCGGTTTCGATGCGCTGGAGGGCACGCAGGATCTCCGAACCGGGGTCCAGCTCGCGACGCTGCTGGGAAAGGGGGCGAGATTTCTCCGCGGCAACGAGCGCGACTGGTTTGGCTCGACTGACCTCTATCTGGGGATGGCGTCGCCCATTTCGTTCGCGGCGCTCGATGTCGCCGGTGAGGGGCGTCGCGATGAAGAGGGCAACTGGGATGGAATCCTGACGCAGGGACGTGGCGCGCTATACCTCAAGCCAATCAACAGGCATACGCTGATTTCCGATCTCGAGTGGAGCGGCGGCTGGAAGCAGAGGATTCCGTTTCAGCTGACCTTCGCGGACCGCGACGGTGGTCTGCGCGGCTTCAGGTCAGCGGACGTCGGGGGAGCTCGGCGCGTGGTCGGTCACATCGAGGACCGATACCTGATTGGACGCCGCAAACAAATCGCAACCTTCGCGGTGGCCGCGTTCGCCGAAGGGGGAAAACTGTGGGCGGGCGATTCGCCGTTCGGTGTGAATACACCGCTTTATGCGTCGGCGGGCGTGAGCCTTCTCGCGGCTTCACCGCCGCAATCGCGCCGAACCTTCAGAGCGGATTTGGCATTTCCGGTAAGGGGACCGCGGGGTCACGGCTGGGAAGCGCGTCTCACCGTCACCGACCTCACGAGGGCGTTCCGGATCGAGCCGCGTGACATCTCCAACAACCGCGAAAGGTCAGTGCCCTCGTCGGTGTTCAACTGGCCGTAAGGCGGGTCCGCTCTAACGAGACGGACCGGCGACAAATTCCCAACGCGCCAGTACCTGCGCGGTAACAACGAGATCGCCCGGAACGATGCTGGTCGGAGGGACGCCTCCTGACGTTACCACTGCGCTCATGAGCTGCACATTCTCCCGAGCACTGTAGATGGGCTGTGAGATTCCGCCGGAATTGAGTGCGATCAAGCGGCCGAGTGTGCCACCAGCGGCACGCGCCATCGCATCGGCGTCCGCGCGCGCCTGTCTCACGGCTTCCGTCATGGCCGAACGCCGCGCTTCGTCTGTGTTGGAGGCCAGGAACTGAACCCCCGACACCTCGGTGGCTCCGCTGGCAATCGACGCATCGATGAGCTTTCCCAGGTCCTCAAGCCGGCGAACCTCCGCTCGTATCGTGCTTCTCGCGGTGAAGTCCGAAGGCTTTGGCGGCGCGTTCTTGGGGTACTCGTAGTTCTGCGTGAGATTGTATCGGGAAGTAAGGAGCTGACGATCGTTCAATCCAAAGGAATGCAGGGCGCCCAGGATGGATTCAAACCGCCTGGCATTCTCTGAAGCCGCGTCAACGGCATTCTGGGCCTGGTTCGTTACGCCGATCGTGACGTACGCGTAGTCGGGAGCGAGCCGCGTCTCGCCCCGTCCGCTGGCCGTCAACTCCGGTTCCCTGACTGAAGGCGCAGGGACCTGGGCGATGGAGCCCGATGAAAACGCGCACATGGATAAAGCGATCACAACAAAGCGCCGACGCATATTCTCTCCTCAGTTTGGGATGCTGGATAAAGATGAGACGTCAGGCTCTACACATCTTGCACAGCCAGCCGTACCACGATACCTGGCGGGCAATGTGCCGACCCCGGTCACCGATTTCCCGCCGGCACTCCTCGCATCATCTTCCGAAGCGGGAACACGAGAAGTCCGCAAACCACCGCCGCGATGAAGAGAGAGATCGAGGTTTGCCGGAAGAGGATCGGCATCTCCTGTAGCTTCTCGGGATCTACGTGTCCACCGACCAGTCCGGCGATAAGGTTTCCGAGTGCCGCGGCCATGAACCACACTCCCATCATCTGTCCCTTGAACTTGAAGGGCGCCAGCTTGGTCATCGAGCTGAGTCCCACCGGGCTAAGCGAAAGCTCGCCGAACGTCTGGAACAAATAGCTCAGCACGAGCCACCATGGTGAGACTCGGACGTTGCCACCGCCCTTGATCACGATGTTCGACGCGATCAGCATCACCACGAAGCCCAGCCCCGCGAAGAACAATCCCCACGCGAACTTGGCCACACTCGACGGATCCTTGCCGCGGTTGCCGAGCCCAATCCAAAGGGCGGCGAAGACAGGCGCAAGCGCGATCACGAAGACCGAATTCGCGGCCTGTAGCCACAGCGTCGGCATCTCCCAGCCGAATACGACTCTGTTCGTATAGTCGCGCGCGAAGAGATTGAGCGAGGTCGGTGCCTGCTCGAAACCCGACCAGAATATCGCCGCGAAAATGAAGAGCAGGATGATTACGACCACGCGCTTCTTGTCTTCGATATCGAGCCCGCCACCGACAAACAGGTAGATGAAGTAGACCAGCGCCATGGCCACTATGACGAGGGTCATCTTCTGCGCCATCGAAACCGGATTGATGTGCATGAGGCCGCTCATCGTGAGTACCACCAGCAGGACAATGATCCCGATGCTGGCACCGACTATAAGCTTGATGCGGCGATGCTCGGCGGGATCAGTCGATGCGGGCGCGACTCCGACGTCGCCCAGCGTTTTGTCGGCGCGGAGTCGGTATGTGATGAGTCCGATGAGCATGCCCACACCGGCAGCGCCGAAGCCGAGGTGCCAGCCCACCCTCTCACCGAGGTAGCCGGTGACGAGTGGAGCGACCAGCGCACCGATGTTGATGCCCATGTAGAAAATCGAGAATCCCGCGTCGCGTCTCGATCCACCTTCGGGATACAGATCGCCGACGATGGCCGAGATGTTCGGCTTGAGCAATCCAGTGCCGAGGACGATCAGGATCAATCCGATGAAGAACGCCGAGTGCGCGAACTTGATCGAGAGCGCGATCGAGAGGTGTCCCAGCGCTATGAGAACGCCACCGTACCAGATGGCCCGACGCAGTCCGAGTAGTCTGTCCGCTATCCAGCCGCCTGGGAGCGCTGTGAGATACACGCAGGCGGCGTAGATGCCGACAATCGAGGATGCGGTCTCACGATCAAATCCGAATCCGCCGCTCGTGATCGCGGCGGTCATGAACAAGACGAGGAGCGGACGTATTCCGTAGAAGGAGAAGCGCTCCCACATCTCGGTGAAGAAGAGAGTGGACAGGCCTACGGGCTGGCCGAAGAAGGTGCGTTTGCTCGCGCCGCGGAAAAGTCCCGGAGGCGGCTCGTCGTGCGTTACTGTTCCTGCCGAGGGCTGCTGAAAAACGTCTTTAGAGTCTCTGGCCATTGTCAGGAGAGTAAGGGTCGTTAAGCGTGCACGGCGGCGAGCGGAAGATACCGCTCGGGCGGATGTACGCCACCAGCTTCCTTTTGTTGCTCCCAGCTCACCGTGGTCGGCGGTTGCTTGATGCAGGCTGCGAAATGGCCGGGCGTTTTTTCCTCGAGCGGGGGAACGATTGCGGCGCACGCCGCGTCCTTCGCCGGATGGTGGCAGCGCGGGTGGAAGACGCACCCCGAGGGCGGATTCGCCGGAGAGGGGACATCTCCCTGCAGGATGATTCTCTCCTTCCTCGCGTTTGGA
>JADGQV010000019.1 GCA_017881465.1 Gemmatimonadaceae bacterium | reverse complement strand
AGTAGCGAACCTTGTATGGGCAATTGTTGGAGCAGTAGCGCGTGCCGACGCAGCGGTTGTAAACCATCACGTTCAATCCGTCGGGCGAATGGTACGTTGCGTAGACGGGGCACACCGGCTCGCACGGCGCGTTGCCGCACTGCTGGCACATCATCGGCACGAAGCGAGTGTCGAAGTCGGCGCCGCCGTCTTCCCCACCTTCGTAGTAGCGCTCGATTCGAATCCACGCCATCTCGCGCCTGCGTGTGATGTTCGCGCCGAATCCGGTGCGGTCGGGGAGAATTTGTGCGGCCTGCGAATCCGCGCCCACCGTCGGGATGTTGTTTTCCGCGTAGCACGCACTCACGCACGCCGAGCAACCGGTGCAGCGCGCGAGATCGACCGTCATCGCCCAGCGGCGCTTGCCCATGCCGCTCCAGTGATTCGGATCGTACATGCCCTTCTTGTTGGATTCCTGGCTACCCTGCTCGCCCTCCGCATCGTTCGCCACGGGTGAGCGCATGCCGGGCAGGAACTCGTGGTCCGCATCGCCGGGCATATCCTCGCCGTGCTTTTCCGGGTGGCGCCCCGCGCGCAGATCGGCGATCGCGATCGCCTGCCCGATTCCGCGACCATGCTGTCTCGGCGAGCCTTCCGTCGTCACCATGAGTGCGTAGCCGCTCGCCTTTGTGACGTTCACTTTGGTTGAGACGTACGCGACGCCGCCGGCCCGGTCCTCGATTGCGGGAAGAATCTCCAGCGGATTCAAGCCGGCTTTTGCGTACCGGCCCGAATGCGGGTGACCGCGCCCTGTCGCGATTGCAACTGTGTCGCGCTGTGTCCCGGGATAGCGCAGCACGGGCACCGTCAGGCTTCCGGCGGACGTCTGCACCGTGACCAGATCGCCGTTTGCGAATCCCATCTTCTCGGCGGTGCCCGGATGCATCTCCGCGACTGTCTGCCAGCAGATCTTCGTTACGGGATCAGGAATCTCCTGAAGCCACGGCTTGTTGGCTCCGCGACCTTCCCCGATGAGCGGATGCGGATACACGACGAGGTACATGTTGCCGCTTGATTGCTCGATTGGCGCCGCAGCACGAATTGCCGGCACCGGGCGCGCTGCGGTTGGCTCACCCAGAGAACCCGATGCAATTCCGCGTGGCAGTGCCGCGGTGAGTCCTGCCGCGCCTCCAGGGAAACGGCTTATCAACCAGCTCCGGTAGTCGGCAACCGGATAGCGCGCGGCGTTCCCCGGATCCTTCTTCGCGACCGCGATCAACACATCCGAGGTTGCTCGCGTAGCGAACACTGGATCCATCGTCGGCTGCTGCAGCGAAAGCGTCCCGCGTACCGGCTCGGCGTTGCCCCACTGTTCGAGTGAGTGATTGTCGGGCAGAATCAGGTCGGCGTGTTCGGAGGTCTCGTCCGGATAACTCGAAAAGCTGACCTTGAACGGTACCTTCGCCATCGCCTCGGCGAATCCCACCGACTTGGGCAGCGTAAACGCGGGGTTGGCGCCGCGAACCATCAGCAGGGACACACCGCCGGCATTCATTTTTTCCGCGACGGCGCGAATCTCCGCCGGCGAAACCGTACGCTCGAAGCCGAGGTAGCCCTCGGCCGGCTTGATCGTGACGCCGACGTTGCCGTGCGATTGATTGAGCGCGTTGGCCGCCAGCGCGACCTCGAGTCCATCCACCGCTCCACTTCCCGCCAGCACCATGCTGGGCCTGGTCGCGGCGAACTCGCGCGCGAACGCCTCGAGAACGGACGCACTGACTCCGGTCGCCTGCGAGGCCTGCTGCGCCGACATCTGGCCGCCGAGCAATCGCACGATAGCCATCTCGCTCCCTGGCTTGCAGTCGATCCACTGATCGGCGTTGAGGCCGGTGAGCGAGCGCCGCGGTCCGACGTAGACCAGTCGCGGTGCGTTTTCGTGATCTGCTCGCGCCTCGGCGAAGGCAAGCTGCTGCGGCACCATCGCGCCCCAGCCATCGAGGAAATCGGCACCGATCGAAACCACGAGGCGCGCCGCCGCGAAATCGAAGCGAGGCCACGCTACGCCGTAGCTCTGTCTGTGAGCCGCTATGGCAGCGTGATCGGCGCCGGCGTCATAGCTGAGATGCGTCGGCATTCCGAATCCGGCGAGCCATGCATCGAGGAAACCGGGGAAGCTTCCGGTCTCGTGCTGATTGATGAAAACCGCGCTCGCTGCTCCGCCCTTGCTTCTGGTCTCGCCGAGCTTCTGCGAGAAGAGCTCGAGCGCATCATCCCAGGTGATCTTCTGAAGCGCGCCGTTGCGGCGAACCATCGGGCCGCGATACCGATCCGGGTTGTAGAGCCCCTGAAGAGCAGCCTGTCCCCTCGCGCAGAGCGCACCACGGTTCACCGGGTGATCGGGATTCCCTTCCAGCTTGATGGTGCGGCCGTCGCGCGTCTCCGCGATGACTCCGCACGCGGCGGCGCACTCCCGGCAAGTGGTAGCGTAGTACGTCGACACGCCCGGGACGGTCTGATCGGGAGAGACGAGATATGGTATGAGCTTCTCGACCTGCTCCTGCGCGCAACCCAACATGGTCGTTGCCGCGGCGCCAACGCCGAGAACCTTGAGGAAGTCGCGCCGCTTTACCGGCGTCGGCTCGTGCTCGTTACTCATGCGCGGCCACCTGCGGTGATCCAGGGCGAGCCACGGCGACATCGCTTGGCGAGGGAGTCATCACACTCAGTAGTGGCATGTGCTGCAATCGTATCTGGCGCGGAAGGGCGGATTCGACTGCCCGATGTGACAGTTGATGCACCAGCCCATGTTGAGCGACGACGCCTGATAGACCTGTTTCATGTTCTGGATCTGTCCGTGACAGGTCTGGCATGTCACGCCGGCGTTCACGTGACGCATGTGCGGAAAGTGTACATACTCGGGCAGCTTGTGGATGCGGATCCACGGCACGGGCTGCTTCTTGTTCCAGAATCCGGCGAGCTTCTGAATTTCCGCCTTGTTGGCTGGCGACGATCCGGACACGACGGTGTGGCAGCCCATGCAGGTGCCGACCGCGGGGAGTCCCGGATCGAACGACTTGTTGGCGGAGAAATGGCAGTAGAGGCAGTTCATCTTCAGCGTGTCCACGTGCATCGTGTGGCGGTACGCGACCGGCTGGACGGGGCTGTTCCCTTCCGATGAAGAGGCGCCGCTATATGCGGAGAGCATGGTGGCGAGTGCCGCGATGCATGCAAACCCCGGCACTACTAGCCATCTGCTTCGCAAGTTCATCCGCGAGTATTCGTGTGAAGGCGAGTTAATTGGTCGGCCTGGTGAAGATTTTCCCAAGCCAGAAGATTTTCCCAAGCCACCGGCAGGCGGAAAAATGTTCGGACACGTAGTGTGGCGCAAGGTGCGCTCTCACTGCGGCAAACCTCCTGCCTTCCCCTTTGTAATGCGGTCGATGGTTCGAATGACTTCGATAAAAATCGCGCGCAGGAGCGCGAGCTCGCGCGAGTCGGGAGCCGCGCGATAGAAGAGAGTACGCACCGTCCGCATGATGTGCTCGTGAAAACGCGTCTTGAAGAAATCGATCGCGTAGAGACCGCGCTCGGCGTCCGCGAAGAGCCGCTCGTATTCCTCCGCGGTTGCCGGCGGGGCGTCCTTGCGCGGCGGAGCGAGAGTCCGGGTGGAGTCGGCCGCCGAGAGATGCAGCTCGTAGAGGGCGATCAGGACGGCCTGCGCGAGATTGAGTGAAGCATGTTCCGTCGTTGGGATCGTGACCACAAGATGAGCGCGATCGAGGATCTCGTTGGGAAGTCCCTTGTCCTCTCTTCCGAACAGGATCGCAACCGGACCGTTCCGCGCGAACTCGAGCAGCTCCACGCTGGCCGCCCTTGGATTGGTCAGGTCGCGTTTGGCCGCGCGGCGTCTCGCCGTGAAACCAGCGACCCTCACCACTCCATCGAGCGCCTCCTCGATGGTATCGCAGTTTCTGATGCGCTTGATGATGTCGCCCGTGTCGTGGGCGATTCCCTCGAGTCTCCAGGGATCGTATTCCACCGAGCGAACGAGATAGAGGTCGGAACACCCCATGTTCTTCATCGCGCGAATCGTCGCCGCGATGTTGACGGGATCCTGGGGCTCGTATAGAACGACTCGTACCGCGGAGAGCACCGAGTCGAGGGCCGGGGGCGGATCGCCGCGGTCAGCGGTCCGAGTCACGTCGCCTGATGTGAAATGCTGCCCTCCCCTTCCGCGTTACCACGAAATGTGGCGGGCAGCATTGCGCCGAGGCAACGAGTCGCCGCGGCCGGGTGAGAATTCGACTCTAGACGACCGGTCGGCCGGTGACGAGACGGTAGATGATCACGATCACCGCAATCACGAGCAGAAGATGGATCAGCCCGCCCCCGACGTGCACTATGAAGAACCCAAGAATCCAAAGGATGAAGAGAATTACCGCGATGGTCCAAAGCATGATGGCATCCTCGAAAGAAGTGAGTTACTGGCAGCGCGACAGGAAATGTCCCAGGCTTGGCGCGCATCGGAGCTCCGTCCACGCGTTATGCCAAGGCACCGTAGGCAACATGGCAACCAGCATGCCTGAGTTTCCAAAGTGGCCCTGTTCAAAACAGCTCGCTCTGTGGTGCGACATCGTAGCGGACGCGGCCGGCGTCGATTCGGCCGAATGAAGTCAGCCGGTGGCCCTCGGCCCCGGAGTCGAGAATGTGAAGGACTGGCACGCCGCGCGCGACGACGGCATCGGAAATGAGCGAGCGGTGACAGCGCCAGGGCACCGCCTCCGCGCACATTATCACTGTGGGCTCGAGCCTGGCGAGAGCCAGAAGGTCATCGAGCGCCTCCTCGAACTCGCGCGTCTCCATGTAGTCGGCGTACGCCCGGAAGCTCGAGTTTCGCCACAGAGTATTGTGCGAGTCGCGCCGTCCGCGTCGGCGGCCACCTAGTGACGGCAGATGGGTGTATCTAGCGCCGGCGTCGATGACCGCCCTCTCGAGGTCCGGTCGGGAGAAGTGCGGGTACCTCGCCGATGTGGGGAAGGCGCGAACATCGACTAGATGTGTCGCGCCTTCCCGTGCCAGCAGTCCGAGAAACTGCTCGAGCGATCGGGTCGAATGCCCGATCGTGTACAGCCTAGCGGGGTCCACGCTCCACGAAGCTTCCCCCCTCAACGCGCGGCGTGCCCGACGGGGGCGTGATTCCGGTTGATCCCGTCAGGTGCAGCGCCTGTCTACCGAGGAGGATTCGCGTCGCTCTGATGTCGTGACCCATGTCGATGAGAAGCAGCGCGAGGTCGCCACTGCCCCACAGCAATCCAGCCATCACCACCAGGCGGCTCATCTCGCCCAGCAAGGTCGGGATCGAGCCGGTGCCCTGCACAACCAGTCCGGTAATGATCTCCGAGACCAGCAGCAGCAGCAGAATGACCGCCATGAGCTTGAACAGCTTCGACAGATAGCCCAGTCCCACGTACGGCTCGAGATCGGCCAGGCGCACCGGCATCGCCGGGTCACGCTTCGCGTTGGCTGGTAAGTGCCTGAGATCTTCCGTCGGGTCCGTGGGGCTGCTGGTAGATGATTTGTCCATTAACTGTCTCCTGTTCCAATCCAGCGAGCGGGGTAGCCTCGCGTGTCTATATGGGTGAACGGCCCGTGCGCTGACGTGCCAGAATATATGCCGCACCCCCCTATCAGCGAAGGGTGTGCCCGCTCGACGCGGTTGACGGCATCCTGGATCACCTTGGCATCTGCAATATTCACGCGCCCGTCGTGATTGAGGTCGTCCATCTGCCCATCGCCGTCGTTATCGATGAAGATGTCGTTGGCGTCGCCGTACATGTGGCGGCTCAGGGCCGCTCGGCCCCTCGGGTCGCCTCCCCCAACGTTGTATTGCGGCGTTCTGAATCCGCTCAGCACGCGGACACCATTCGGATTGATTCCGTGCTCCTTCAGGTCCTCCAGCACGAGCTCGTCCTTGTCAATCATCTTGATGTCGATGACTACGTATTTCGGCCACACATTCTGCTGATCGTGCGGAAGAAAGTCCCTGATTTTGAAGTGTTCTGAGAGCTGGGTGTTCTGATTCTGCGCTGTCACTTCGATGAATCCGTTGGGCGGATCATAGCTCACGCCCGGCCTGCCCTTTCGCGCCGCGGGCCAGTTACCGATGTAGTACAGCCCCAGACGGCCTGCTTTCTTTTCCGTTGCCGGGCGCAGCGTGATGACGCTGAAGTCAGCGAGCGGCTTGATGGCGTTTCCGATCTTGAGCGCCATGTTCCAGATGCCGGGACGCTTTGGCGCGACGAACGTGGACGTGGACTCCGCGGCCGAGCCGGAGGAAAAGGTCGCGACGGATCCCGGGGGGAGGGTGTCGGCCAGAATCGCCGTAATCGGCGTTCCGCCCTGCTGGATTCGGACACGAAGCTTTCCGCTCTCGCCGCGCGCCGGAGTAGCGAGCGCCGCGAGCGCGGCATCGGTGAGATAGGCGACTGATGGAGCAGATCGGTCGGTGAGCGCGGTCGCAATGTTGGCGCTGGCGGGTGTCACCGGACCGCTGTCACCGGCCGCGCGGGCGCGCGCGATCGACCATGACCAACCCATGGCGAAGAGGACCAGCACCACGATCGAGACGACATTGAACGCTCGCTCAGCTCCGCCGGGCGGGCGCCGAAACCCTCGCGGGCGTCTTTCCGGGAACGCGACCAGCCGGTCTCCGGTAGTTGATTTGCGCCGCGGTGGCGTTGAACTTGAACGTCTCTCTTCCATTCTACCTCTCTAAAGCGGCTTGATGCAGGCAATCACAGACCTGTTCCACCGGCTCTCCAATCTCCCGGAGCTCGTGCAGTGGGCCGGACTCTTCGGCCTCGCGGCAATAGTTTTTTCCGAGACTGGGCTCCTCATAGGAGTGTTTCTACCCGGCGACTCCCTTCTGGTTACGGCCGGACTCCTGGCCGCGAGGGGATACCTCAACGTATACGCGCTGGCCCCTGTACTGACAGTGGCTGCAATCTGCGGCAACTCAGTTGGGTATTTCATCGGTCGCGCCACGGGTCCCCGGATCTTCAATAGAGAGAATAGCCTCTTCTTCAACAAGAAGCATGCTATCCGCGCGCACGAGTTCTACGAGAAATACGGGCGCAAGACAATCGTGCTAGCCCAATTCATGCCGATCATCCGGACATTCGCGCCCGTGGTCGCGGGCGTCGGAGGAATGAAATTCAGAACTTTCATAACGTTCAACATCATGGGTGCTGTTTTGTGGATCTGGAGCATGGTCGCGATTGGCTATTTCCTGGGCAGCTATATTCCGGGAATCGACCGGCACATCGAGATCGTGGTCGCGATCGTCGTCTTCATCTCGCTCCTCCCGGGTCTCATCAGCTGGTACCGGGGGAGGCGCGCCAAGCGATACGACACCTCGTCCGCGTCGAAACCGGCGCGCTCTGAGATGTAACATGCAAGAAGGCTGCAATTCGCTCAGCGTCCGTTGAGCGAAGCTCAAACAGGAGAAAGACAATGGCATTTACACTCCCCCCGCTCCCCTACGATTTCGCCGCCCTCGAGCCGCACATCGATGCGAAAACAATGGAGATCCATCACGGGAAGCATCATCAGGCTTACGTGAACAATCTCAATGCCGCCATCGAGAAAGTGCCGGACCTGGCGAGCAAGTCCCTCGACGATCTGATGCGCGGTGGGAGCAAGCTTCCTGAAGCTGTTCGCACCGCGATCCGGAACAACGGCGGTGGACACTGGAATCACTCGATGTTCTGGCAGATCATGGCCCCCAAGGCTGGCGGTGAGCCGGGCGGAAATCTCGGGCCCGCCATCAAGAGTGCATTCGGGGATTTCGCGAAATTCCGCGAGCAATTCAGCGCCGCGGGCGTGGGACGATTCGGATCGGGCTGGGCGTGGCTGATCAACACCGGCGGAAAGCTCTCGATCACGAGCACGCCGAACCAGGACAATCCGCTCATGGAGGGCCAAAAGGCGATCATGGGTCTCGATGTCTGGGAGCACGCCTACTACCTCAAGTACCAGAACCGGAGACCGGACTACATCAGCGCCTGGTGGAATGTCGTCAATTGGAAGGAAGTCGAAAAGCGATACGCATCCAATTAGGGATCGCGAGCCGCGGCCTTTAGCGAGCGGCTTCCCCTTCGAGGTAAGTGTACCCTTCCAAGCCGGCGATGTAATCCGCGATGAACATGTTCGCTTCCTGCCGCGCCAGGCCCGTCGCGTTCGCCACCTTGCGCCTGAACGTCGCCAGCAGATCGGACGCGCGGAACTGGACGTAGTCGAGCACCTCGGTCACCGTGTCGCCGTGCACGAGGTCCGTGACCTCGTAGCCCTTGGTCTCCGATAGCCTGATGTGCACCGCGTTCGTATCGCCGAACAGATTGTGGAGGTCGCCCAGAATCTCCTGGTATGCGCCCGTCAGAAAAATCCCGATGATGTACTGATCACCATCATTGAACGGGTGCAGCTCCAGGCTCTTGTGGGGAGTACGATCGCCGATGAAGGTTTCGATTTTCCCGTCGGAATCGCACGTCACATCCTGAATGGTCCCGCGGCGCGTCGGCTCATCGTTCAGGCGGTGGATCGGCATGATGGGAAAGATCTGGTCGATCGCCCAGCTGTCGGGCAGCGACTGAAAGAGTGAGAAGTTGCAGAAGTAGCGATCGACCATCGTTGCTTCGACATCATCGATGATGTCCGAATACTCGTCGCGGTCCCGCTGTGCGATCCTGGCAACCGCCCCGATCGTAGACAGGTATATCTGTTCGGACATGGCGCGATCGCGCAGCGTCAGGACACCGCTGTTGAACAGCTCCTGAGCGCGCTCCTTGTCGAACGTCGCATCGTGGAAGACTTCCCGCACGCGCTTCTTCGACACACGCTTCGAAACAGAGTTGTAATCCGCGGCCATCTCGTGAAGGAGACCGTGGTGATCCTTCGTGAGCTCCGGCACCGTGTTGTCCGCCTGCGACTCGACGTCGATCACACTGAGCAAGAGGAGCGCGTGGTGCGCCGTCAGCGCGCGCCCTGACTCGCTGATGATGTGCGGCATCGGCAGCTCGTGCTGCCGGCACGCTTCGGCGATCGTGTAGACGACATCGTCCGCGTATTCCTGCAGCGTGTAGTTCACGCTCGCCTGCGATGTCGAGCTCGAGCCATCGTAATCGACCCCCAGTCCCCCGCCGACATCCACGTGCGTGATGTCGACACCCATGCCGCGCAGCTCCGCGTAGTAGCGAGTGACCTCCTGCAAGCCCGACTTGATGTACCGGATGTCGGTGATCTGCGAGCCAAGGTGGAAATGAATGAGCTTGAGGATGTCGAGACGGCCGATGGTTTTCAGCTTGTCTACGAGCCGAACGAGCTGCGCGGTGCTGAGACCGAACTTCGACTTCTCGCCGCCGCTCCGTGCCCACCTGCCCGAGCCTTCGGAGTAGAGCTTGATGCGCACACCGGCGGTCGGGTTCACTCCGAGCTCGTCGGCTACCTTGAGCAGCACATCCACCTCGCTCAGCTGCTCGAGCACGATGAAAACCTGGTGTCCGAGCTTCTGCCCCATGAGGGCGAGCCGCATGAACTCCTCGTCCTTGTAGCCGTTGCACACGATCAGGTGATCCGTGTGCTCCGCCAGGCCCAGCACGGCCTGTAGCTCCGGCTTGCTGCCGCACTCCAATCCCACGCCCGCGCTCTTTCCAAACTCGACGATCTCCTCGACCACGTGGCGCTGCTGGTTCACCTTGATCGGATACACCGTCGTGTAGCCACCGGAGAAGCCGTACTCCTCGCGCGCGCGCGCGAATTTCTCGTTCAGCGACTCGATTCTCGACCGCAGGATGTCGGAGAAACGGAGTAGCAGCGGCAAGCCGACGCCCTGCTCCTCGAGATCGTTCGCGAGCTCGAACAGATCGAGCTCGCGGTCTTTCTTCGCCCGGTCGGGCCGGACCACGACGTGGCCGGCTTCGTTGATGTCGAAGAAACCGATGCCCCAGCCTTCGATGTTGTAGAGAGCGCGCGCCGAAGCGATCGACCACGGCTCGGCCGGCGACGGCGACGGCGACGGCGAAGGTTGCGCGGCCTTCGAAGGTGGAGAAACGCGGGTGCTCGTCATCTCAACATTTTAGGGTATATCGCGCTCCAGTGGTACCGGCTGATTGTCACGGATAAAGAGTCTCGATCCGCCAGCCGTCGCCATTTCTGGTGTAGAGATGTCTCTCATGGAGACGATTGGGCTTGCCCTTCCAGAACTCGATCCTCTCCGGCCGGACGCGGAATCCCGACCAGTACCCCGGCCGCGGCACATCTTTCCCTTTGAACTCCTTCTCGTATTTGGCAACGCGGTCGTCGAGTGCGGTCGGTGTCTCCAACGGCTCGCTCTGGCGCGAGGCCCAGGCTCCAATTTGGCTGCGCCGTTCACGCGTAGCGAAGTAGGCATCGGCCTCTTCATCCGCAACTTTCGTAACCGTGCCTTCGATTCTGACCTGGATGTCGAGCGGCGCCCAGTAAAAGCAGAGCGCCGCCTTGGGGTGCGCGAGAATTTGCCGCCCCTTTCTCCCCTCGTAGCTCGTGTAGAAGACAAATCCGCGCTCGTCGAATGCCTTGAGCAGTACGATTCTCGCCGACGGCTGATCGCGATCCTCGATCGTCCCCAGGGACATCGCGCTCGGATCGGAGATAATCGATCGGTCGATCTTTTCGGCGAGCGCGTAGACGCTGCGAAATCGCTCGATCGGATCCGTTGGGATCAACTAATACCTCGTCATCGTCGGATCGACCTCGTCGATCCAACGCAGAATCCCACCGGCCAGATTTCGGACTTCGGAGACACCGGCGTTGGCGAGCTGCTGCGCCGCGTACATGCTCCGGACCCCGACCTTGCAGTAGAGAATCGTCTCCCTGCGCTTGTCCAACCGCGGAATCTCGGCCGCAATCCGGTCGAGAGGGACGAGACGCGCGCCCGGGATATGGCCGAGCTGCCACTCGTACGGCTCGCGGACGTCGATGATCTCCAGCTCCTCTCCACCCTCAAGACGCTGTGCCAGCTGCGATGGCTGGATTTCCCTGACGGCGCTTCCCGCCGGTTCCCCCGTCGGCGCTGCGCCGCAGAACTCGTCGTAGTCGATCAGCTCCGTGATCTCTCGTGTTCCGCACGCCGGACATTCCGGATCGCGGCGAATCTCGATCGTGCGGAACGCCATCGTCATAACGTCTATCGTGAGCAGCCTGCCGACCAGACTATCGCCCAGCCCAAGCAGCATCTTGATGGCTTCGGTGGCCTGGATTGTCCCGACGAGCCCGGGCACCACTCCCAGCACCCCAACCTCCGCACAGCTCGGAACCAAGTGGGGCGGAGGTGGCTCCCGAAAGAGACAGCGATAACATGGGCCATTCGGCGCGCCGAACACGGACGCCTGGCCCTCGAACCGGTACACGCTGCCGTACACGTTCGGAATCCCCAGGAGAACCGATGTGTCATTGACGAGATAGCGTGTGGCGAAATTGTCCGTCCCGTCGACGATCAGATCGTAACCGCGCGCGATTTCAAGTGCGTTGCTCGATGCGAAGCGCGTCTCGTACGCTTCTACCACGACGTTCGGATTGATGTCGCGTAGCCGGTCGCGCGCCGAGTCGATCTTCGAGCTTCCTACGGCCGCCGACCCATGGAGGATCTGCCGCTGGAGGTTCGAGAGATCGACGGCATCGAAATCGACAAGCCCAACGGCGCCGACACCGGCGGCCGCGAGATAGAGAGCCACGGGCGAGCCCAATCCTCCCGCTCCGACCAGAAGCACTCGCGATGCCTTGAGCGCGCGCTGCCCGTCCTCCCCCACCTGCGGCAGGAGAATGTGGCGGCTATAGCGAACGAGCTCTTCGCGAGTCAGCTCCGTCGTGTCTCGGCTCCGTTCAATATTCACGCTGGTGGTATATTGCGCAGTGAGTCATCGGGTTCGTCAATAGGACGCTAACTACTGTCCGTCCTTCCAGCAACGCTCCACCGCCGGCTTCGAACGGTCCATGCTATTCAGACGATTTTACGACGAGAACCTGGCGCAGGCGAGCTACATGATCGCGTGCGAGAAGACGCGCGAAGCGATCGTCGTCGACCCCAACTCTGACGTGGCGCAGTACACTCGCGCGGCGGGCGCCGACCGCGTGCGAATCACGCACGTGACCGAGACGCACATTCACGCCGACTTCGTTTCCGGAGCGCATGCGCTGGCCGAGGCTGCCGGCGCCGTCCTGCATCTCTCGGGAGAAGGAAGCAGGGAGTGGGGTTACACCGACGCCGCTCTCAAGCGCGCCAAAGTGTTGCGGGACGGTTCTCACATCGACGTCGGCCAGATTCGTTTGCGGGTGTCCCACACGCCCGGCCACACGCCGGAGCACCTGACTTTTTTCGTATCCGATCTGGAGCGCGGTGAGGATCCCGTTGGTGCCCTGATGGGCGATTTCGTCTTTGTGGGAGACGTCGGACGGCCCGACCTCCTCGAGCTTGCCGTTGGCGCGAAGGGAACGATGGAAGGCTCGGCGCGGGAATTGTTCCGGTCTCTCGGTAAGCTGAGGGCCGAGCCAGACCATTTGCAGATCTGGCCAGGTCACGGGGCAGGATCCGCGTGCGGCAAGTCGCTCGGCTCGATGCCGCAATCGACGCTCGGGTACGAGAAGCTTTTCAACTGGGCGTTTGGCGACATGAGCGAGACAGAATTCGTCGCGAAAGTCCTCGAGGATCAGCCTGTGCCGCCCCGCTATTTCGCGGTGATGAAACGCGTGAACCGTCTCGGTGCCGAGCGAGCGATATGCCCGGAGCCTGTGTACGCGGGATTGGGGGAGCTCGAGAGCACGCTCGAGAACGGCGCGACCGTGATCGACACGCGGCCGGCAGCGAAGTTCGCGGCCGGACACGTGCCGGGGACGCTGAACATTCCCCTCGGCAAGTCGTTCCTCAACTGGAGCGGGGCTCTCGTTCTGGAGGACCGGGACTTCTACATCGTCACCGAGGCGGAGAGTGATGACGCGGTGAAGCTCATACTCGGCGACCTGTGCAAGGTCGGTCTGACGCGTGTGTGCGGCGTTTTCCAGGCTGACGTTCTGCAGGAGTGGAAATCACGTCGCGGAGCGCTGGAGGAGGTCTCGCAGCTGGATACGTCGGGCCTCAACACGCTCGCCGGCAAGAATGGCCTTCAGGTCGTCGACGTGCGGAGCCCGGAAGAGTGGAGCAAAGGTCACTTGCCGGGCGCGATTCACATTCCACTCGCGCAACTGCCAGATCGGATTGGCGAGCTTGACGCGTCCGCCCCCATCGTGCTCCACTGCAGAGGAGGGGGCAGATCGTCGATTGCGACGAGCTTTCTTCAGTCGCAAGGACTGTCCAACGTTTCCAATCTCGAGGGCGGCTTCGACGCGTGGGTCGCGCAGGGGTTCGAGGTCGAATCCGGTAAGCCTTCGCCATCCTCCAGTGGGCGTCCGAAAAGTTAGAGGCAAAACGGCGCGCCGATGAGTCATCCGATTTTCTTGGGGTCGGGGATGCGCCGGCCGCGCGTAAAGGAAGAGCCCGTAAGCTGGAAGGAGCGGCTCGAGGCACTGCGCTACGTCCCCGCGCTATTCCGGCTGATCTGGCACACCCACCGCGGCTACACGACCGCGATGATTGTCCTGCGCGTCGCGCGGTCGGTCGTGCCAGTCATGACCTTCTGGGTCGGCAAGCTGATCCTCGACGCGGTGATCGCGGCAAAAGCGGCGCACGGATCACTCTCGCAGGTGTGGCGTTATCTGGTGCTGGAGCTCGCGATCGTTCTCACGGGAGAGATCCTCGCGCGGGCGTCGTCACTGATCGAGAGCCTGCTCGGCGATCTCTTCTCGAACGCGATGAGCGTGCAGCTCATGGAGCACGCGGCGAAGCTCGATCTGGCGCAATTCGAGGATCCGGAATTCTACGACCATCTCGAGCGCGCGCGGCGGCAGACGGTTGGGCGCATCGCGCTTCTCAGTCTCCTGCTCTCGATGTCGCAGGATGCGCTCACGCTGCTCACGCTGGCGGGAGCGCTCATCGCGTACAATCCGTGGCTGCTGCTGCTGCTCGCGGTCGCCGTGATTCCGAGCTTCCTCGGCGAAACCCACTTCGCATCGCTCGGCTACTCGCTCCTGTTTCGCTGGACGCCGGAGCGCAGGCAGCTCGACTATCTCCGCTATGTCGGGGCCAGTGACAAGACGGCGAAAGAGGTCCAGATGTTCGGCCTGGCGCCGTGGCTGACCGACCGCTACCGCGATCTCTCCCAGAGGTTCTACGAGGAGAACCGAAGTCTCTCCCTACGGCGTGGAATCGTCAGCGCGCTGCTCTCGATACTGGGCACCATCGGCTACTACTCGGCATACGTCGTCATACTGATACGCGCCGTCAAAGGCGACATCACGATCGGAACGCTGACCTTCCTCGCCGCGTCGTTCGGGCGCGGACGCGATGTCATCCAGAACATCCTGCTCTCGGCGAGCAACGTGGCGGAGCAGGCGCTGTACCTCAGAGACCTGTTCGTGTTCCTCGAAATGCGGCCCACGATCGAATCGCCGCCGAACGCGAGACTGGTGCCCGCGAAGATTCAATCCGGATTCGTTTTCGAGAACGTTGGATTTCGCTACCCGGGAAGCGAGCCGTGGGCTATCCGGAACGTCGATCTCGAGCTCAGGCCGGGCGAACGCGTCGCTCTCGTCGGCGAGAACGGCGCCGGCAAGACGACCATCACCAAGCTTCTGGCTCGCCTCTACGATCCCACGGAAGGCAGGATCACGCTCGAGGGAGTCGATCTCAAGGAGTACGACCTCGCGAGTCTCAGGCACGCAATCGGGGTCATATTCCAGGATTTCGTGCGCTACGACATGCGCTTCGACGAGAACATTGGCGTAGGCGAGATAGACTCCGTGCGCGCCGACCTCGACAAGAACAACGGAACGCCGCCGGCGATCACTGCTGCCGCGGAGAACTCGCTCGCGGCCTCACTCCTGCCTCGCTTCTCGAAAGGGTACCAGCAAATGCTGGGCAGAAGATTCGAGGAGGGCGTCGATCTGTCGGGAGGCGAATGGCAGAAGATCGCGCTGGCGCGCGCCTACATTCGCGACGCGCAGGTGCTGATACTCGACGAGCCTACCGCCGCGCTGGACGCGCGCGCCGAGTACGAAGTGTTCCTGCGTTTTTCCGAGCTGGTTGCCGGACGGATGGCAATCCTCATCTCGCACCGCTTTTCCACGGTTCGCATGGCGGACCGGATCATCGTGCTCCGGCACGGCAAGGTCGAGGAGCAGGGCTCGCACGAAGAACTCCTCGCAAAGCACGGATTGTACGAGGAGCTCTTCGTGATGCAGGCTGCAGGGTACCGGTAGACTGGCAACTACGCTACTCGCGCCTCCCGCCTGTTCAGTTGCATTTGCAGAGTCTTCAGAGATGCCGGCTACGGGCTCAGATACTTTCTGAACCAACCGAGCGCTTCCCCCCACCACAATCTCTGATTCTGCGGCTTCCCGATCCAGTGTCCCTCATCCGGAAAGTCGATCAGACGGCTCGGCACACCCTGGCGCTGCAGCGCCGTGAACAGCGACAGACCTTCCGTATACGGCACGCGATAGTCGAGCTCGCCTACCACCACCAGATGCGGCGTGTGAAAGTTTCCGGCGAAGAGATGCGGAGACCAGCGGCGGTACACCGAGTCCATCGCGTTCCTGTCCCAGTACGGACCGCCGAATTCCCAGTCGCCGAACCAGATCTCCTCTGTCGCCCCGTACATGTTCTCGAGATTGTAGACGCCGGCATGCGTGAACAACGCCTTGAAACGGTTCGAGTGGCCGGCGAGCCAGTTGGTCATGTAGCCACCGTAGGATCCGCCGGCGGCGCCCATGCGAGTTGAATCCAGCCAACTGTTGCGCGCGAGCGCCGCGTCGAGGCCGTTCATCAGGTCCGTATAGGCTTTTCCGCCCCAGTCCTTGGAGATCTGGTCGGTGAACTTCTGGCCGTACCCGAACGATCCGCGCGGATTGATCGCCACGATTCCGAATCCGGGGGAAGCGAACAGCTCGAAATTCCAGCGGCCATGCCACTGATCCAGCCACTCACCCTGGGGCCCGCCGTGAATGAGGAACAGAACCGGAAACTTCTTGCCGGCCTGATACTGCGGCGGCCTGAGGATCATCCCCTGCACGCTGTCGCCGTCGGCGCCCTTGAACCAGAAGTCCTCGACGGGATTCAGCTTGAGCTGGGCGAGAAGAGCGTCGTTCTCGTGGGTGAGACGGTGAACACCGCTGAGTCCCGGCGGCCCGACAGTCGCGACATACACTTCGGCCGGACGCTCGGTTGCGTCCTGTAGCCACGCAATCGTTTTCCCGTCGCTCGACACGGACGGCGAAAAATTGTTGCCACCCGATGTGAGGAGCTGCGGGGACGTCGTCCATCCCGATGACGTGCGAGTGATGCGATACAGCTTCGTGCGGCTCGCATCAACCGTGGTCAGGTAAATCGCGTTTCCGCTCGGGGAGAAGGCGTACGCGTCGGCGTTTCTGTCCCAGCTCGGCAGAAGCTCGCGCGATGTCCCGCTTGCGCGGTCGTACGCCATGAGCCGCTGGCGATCGGACTCGAATCCGGGGTGCGCCTGCGAGGCGTAGAGAATTGTGCGGCCGTCCGGAGAGTAAACCGGAGTCTGATCGGCGCCGCGATTGGCGGCCGTGATCACAGCGGGGGCGCCTCCGCTCACGGGCGCTGTGTAGACGTTGAGGTCAGTGGACCATGCGTCGGCACGCCCCTGATCCTTGGCGGTGTACGCGAGCTCTTTTCCATCGGGCGAGAAGGTGTACGCCTCGCTGCCGCCGAACGGTCCAGGAGGAACGTCGTACTTCGCGCCGGCGGTCACGTCGCGCAACAGCGTTCCATCGCTCGACACGATGAAGAGGTGCGACCGCGTCGGCGCCGTCCATTCCGTCCAGTGGCGGTAGAGCAGATTGTCGGCGATGTGCGCTTTGACCTTTCCGGTGTCGGCAGCCTTGGCGCGCTCGATGTTGCAGCCATCGCTGTCGCAGTCGGGATAGACGCCGGTGACGAAGGCGATCCGATCTCCCATCGGCGACCAGACGGGGCCACCGGCACCGCCATTCACGCTGGAGATCTTGCGCGCATTTGCCCCGCTCGCATCGGCTATCCAGAGCTGTCCAGCGGCGATGTATGCGACCCGCTTGCCATCGGGCGACCAGCGCGCTTCGGTGGCCCCGGTGCTCGCATTCGGGAACTGGCGCGCGGCACCGCCGGTCGCGGGCTGCACCTTGGTGACGGTCGTCCGCCTGTTGGCATTGACATCAGTCGTCCGCACCGAGTACAACACCCAGCGGCCATCGGGAGAGACCTGCGGATCGCCGACATTTCTCACCGCGGCAAAATCCTCGAACGTCATTGGACGCTGCACGCGTCCCTGCGCGGAAAGATCGGCGGCGAGAAGTCCCGCCGCCGCCAGCAGTAGTCCGGTTCTCATTTTGATGCTCGCTTGTAGAAGTTCTTACTGCGGCTGCTCGACCGCCGCTATGTCAACCTCGATCCTGACCTCGTCACCGACCATCGAGCTGCCTTCAACGATGCGGTTCCAGGTCATGTTGAAGTCCTTGCGGTTGATCGTGGCCTCGGCCTCGAAGCCCGCGCGCCGCTTGCCGGGGGCGCCGGTGATGCCGTTGAGGTGGCCGCGCAGCACGACGGGCTGCGTGATGCCGTGCATCGTCAGATTCCCCGCCACTGTGACGGAATCGCCGGCGAAGCGCGAGACCTTCGTGCTCCTGAACGTGACCGTCGGGTTGGCGTCGGCATCGAAGTGGTTGTCACTCCGCAGATCCGCGTCGCGGCGCTCGTTGTTCGTGTCGATGCTCGACGTCTGCGCAACCACTTCCACCGAAGCCGTGTTCCAATCGGCCGGATCAGCGATGATCGTTCCACTCCACGCATCGAACTGGCCGCGCACTTTGCTGACCATGTGCCGGATCGTGAACGAGAGCTCCGAGTGCGTCGGGTCGATCTTCCACGTCGATGGTGCGCTAACCGAGGTACCCGCTTTGGACGACTGTGCGGGAAGGGCGCTCTGCGCACCCGCCAGGGCGGGCGCGAGAGCAAGAAGTATTGAAAGCCTGCGTATCATCTGAAGGATTATTGTTTGACTGGTACTACTTTGGGATCGGGATGTCGTTCCACGTGGCCTGATTGAACGTCCCGGCCGGGAAATCCGCGTTGATGCGAACATCGGCGTATTCCTCGCGCCAGATGGGGCGCCCGTTACGGATCATCAGAAACTCGGTCGGAACGTCGAATCCCCCGATCTCCTTGTAGCCCTGAACATGGATATCGCTGACCGTGGTACGCTCGCCGGCTTTCTGGCTCTGGATGAAGCGGACGAGGCGCAGCTGGTCCCGGTCCACCCACAATTGATTCGAGGTGGTGTCGCCCGCCTTTGCGCCCACGACGTACACCGGCTGCCCGTCCCACGAATCGTCGCGCATTATGCTGTCATCGACGTGCAAGGTGTCCAGCCCGCGCATGATCGTGGCAACCGGAGCAACGTACACATCCGCGGTCAGAAGCAGGAGCGGATTCACCGACGGACGGAAGTCGACGCGAATGCCGTTGTCGAACGACGCCACGCGATCATTGACCTGAACGAGCCCGCTCTTCTGGGAGGCGGGAAGGAACGCGATGCGAAGCTTGCCGGGAATCTCGATGTGCTCGTACCACTGCGATTTCTGCTCCTGGCCAGTGGTGGTGTACGCCGTGTTGTTCTGAAGAAAGCTCATCGTCTTCAGATACTTACCGTCGTAGCGGTCGTGCATGGCCTTGATGAGTCCGGAGCTGCTCGTCGCCCTAATCCCCGACGCCGACCTGGACGCGGGGGGCTTCGTCGCTGGCGCAGGCATGGTGGTGCCGCCTGACTGGAAATACGAGCAGCCGGAAACAGCGAAAGCCGCGAGCAGAGTACGTGAGCGCATCATCTAGTCCCCGAGTTCGTTGCGATATAGAAGTCCGTTGAACAACAGCTTGAACGTGCCGTGTGGCTGCGAGCGGAAATACGGATCGGGTCCGTAAAGCACAAGCATTCCCTTCCCGATTGGAGCCTGCAGGACCTCTGTTACACCGCTCAGGTATTTTTGACCCCACGCCCATCCGCTGCGCAGCGGGGTCGGGCCACTGATCCAGACAACCCTCTTGACGCCGCGCTCCGCGGCCCCGGGGAGAAGGCGAAAAGCCGGCGCGTTGTCATAGTAGAAATCTGTGACGGGACGAACTCCCTCGGCCAGCGCGAGCGTCGTGTCCACGCGCATGCTGAGTATCGACCCGGGAACGTAGAACCGGCTTCGGGGCAGCGACCGGCCCGCGCTGTCCACCAACGCGTTCGCGATGGGAAGCTGGAGCTGGATGCCGAGGTCGGTGGCGGAGCCGATCGCGAGAATCGCCCCGCCGGCATTGAGAAATTCCAGGAGCTGCGGAATCGTCTGGGCGGCGGTCATGCTGCCGACGCGATCGCGGTATTCGGCGGGTACGTCATCCGGATTTATTCGCGGACCAGTGCGCGCGTTGGAACGTCCGAACGTCACTCCGTCCGGAAGAATCAGGACGTCGAACTTGGCTATGAGATTTCCCGCGTCGAGAATCGGCGGATACACGACTTGGTAGGGAAACTCGAACTGCTCGAGAATGAAGCGCGCCCACCCCGAAGTGATCGCTCCTCCGTATTGATCCCAGAGGGCGATACGGGCGGGTCGAACCCGCTTGAGCGACGCTGGAGAAACCTCGGTGTCGAAAGGATCGAACGTGAGCCCCTTCTCCTCCGCGAGCTGCGTAAGAATCGGAGCCGTCGTCGGTTTTGCCGGGATGTAAAACGTGCCGGCGTCATAGGTCCGGCCGTTGATGCTAAGCGGCGTGAGAAGCGTATAGACCTGTTCGCCATGGGCGAGCAGACGATTCACCGCAATGAACGCGTCGTTCACGGAATGACTGAGCGCATATCCGGCTACCGCGGACGCCACGCGCCGTTCCGGCGGTCTGGCGAAGCCGGCCACCAAGGTGAACGGTCCGCTGAACGGCTCCAGAATCCGGTCGAACTGCACTCCCATTTGATAGGCGAGCGTCCAGCCTGCGTTGTCGTACGGCGGAGTCGGCGGGCCGCCGGGATACGGGATGTCGTTCGGGTGGTCCTGCGGCTCGAACATGTCGAGGACGTGCGGCCGAAACGCCTGCGCCGCCTTCACCACGTAAGAGCCTGCCGGGTAGTTTTTCCGGCCCACTTTGAACGCCACCGAGGCGCGCTGGACGGAGATGCCGGTCTTGATCAGCGCGTTGACGAACTTCGTCGCGGTGAGAAAGTCCGGCTGATCGGCCGGTATGATGTACCCGCGCGGGTCCCTGTCGGTCGGATTCCGCATGATGCTGACGTACGTCGCCATATCGGCCGGACTCGTCGTCTGCGGACGACCACCGCCACCGCCGGCGTCACCGCCCTGCGGGCGGGAGCTGTCCTGAGGCATCGCTGCCTGGAGCGCGGCCACCTTCCGTGGTGTAACAGTCCACGTGTCGGTATTGCCGCGCCGAATCGAATTTCGCCCCATCTGGTAGATGTTGAAGAGGAGCGTCTCCCGATAACGCGACGCCACGTCCAGCACCGCCCGGTTCGCCGTCAGCTCGTAGGCGATGGATTGCGCGAAGTGCCACTTCTGCGGCTGAATCGGCATCGGCAGATCTCCCTTCGGCAGGAGCTTGTCCGGCACCAGGGGAATTTCGATCGGCGTGGGATTGCCGATCGCTTCCGTGAGAAGGCCGATCATGTTGTGGAAATAGACGGTCGTCCGGAGCCCGCCGTTCCACCAGGTGGAATAGCCCGAGCCGCTCCTCATCGTCGCGCCCGGCTTCCCCTCGGCGACGAACCTCGAATGCATCGCCGCTCCGACCAAGTCGAGCTCCATCGGGACGAGCGGATCGTAGTTGTAGTTGAACGGGTCGCGGAACGGCGGAGCGAAGATCACCGTCCCGATCGGCCCCGTCTGGTGATGGTTGTACATGATCTGCGGATACCAGGCCCTGAACAGAATGCTGTCCATCGCCTGCGTCTCGGGCTGCGATGCCATGTAGGAGTCACGGTTGTTGTCGTGACCGGCGTACTTGTGGTAGAGCCGCGGCAGCCGCGAAGTCGTCCGCTTGAGCGTGTCTGCCTCCCGCATGTACCAGTTGGACACCAGCTCCTGTCCATCCGGATTCGCGGGCACCAGCAGGATGATGTCGTCGCGGAGGAATCTGAGCGTCTCCGGATCGCTTTTGCTCACGAGCTCGTACACCATCTGAATCAGCTGCTGCGCGCCCAGCACTTCGCTGGCGTGAAGACCTCCGTCTATCCACACGACGGACTTCCCTTCTGAAGCAAGCGTGTGCGCCTGGGCATCGGTGAGATTCTCCGCCAGCGCGAGTCGCCGCGATATCTCCTGATATCGCCCGAGTTTCGTGTGATTCTCGGGTGACGTAACGATCGCCATCCACATCGGCCGCCCCTCGGCCGTCCTTCCGATGCGCACCATCTTCATCCGGTCCGATTGACGATCGAGCTTTCGCCAGTAGTCGATCATCTGGCTGTAGTTGGCGAGAAAGTAGTCGTCGCCGATATCGTGTCCGAATTGCGCGCGCGGCGTCGTGACTCTCGCCGGGGCGGTCGGGGCATTTCTCGCCTGCGCCGCGATCGCCGCGGGAATCGCGAGCAGGCAGAGCAGGAGCGACGTCGCGGATTTCAAGCTTCGCATCGATTCACGGGTGAGCGAATAGAGGGACGAGTCGGCTGTGCTCTCGACGAGGGCGGACCGCGATAAAATTTAACGGTCAGGCGTTTGAAGTGCTGCCACGGATCGTGCCTCCCGCCGCGATGATCACACCGCCAAGCACGATCGCGCCACCGACAAGCGTCGATACCGTCGGGATCTGCCGGATCGAGGGAATGAGCGCTCCCAGCAAGGTCGCTCCGACCGGCTCACCCAGCACGGTCAGGTTAACCACGTAGGCAGGGAGAAATTTGAGAGCCCAGTTCATCCCGGTGTGACCGATCAACATCGGCCCCAGAGCCAGGCCAGCGAAAATTGCGATCTCCCGCGGCGGCTGGGGCGCGAGGGTGATACCACGCGACATTCCTATGACCGACAAAGTTACAAACGCCGTCGAGTAAACGATGCCGACGTACGCCCAGACGCCAAGCGACCTTCGCAAGCTTCGACCGATCGTGTAGTAGATGGCGGCCGTCACCGCCGCCGACACGGCCAGCAGGTTTCCAAGGAGCGGCGCGTTCCCGCTCGGCGCCATGCCGCCTCTGAGATCAGGCGCGGAAATGACCAGAGCGCCGAGGATCGCGATGGCGATGCCGATGACCTGACGGCTTGTCGGAACCTCCCTCAATGCCACGGCGGAGATCGTCGCCACGACGGCCGGCTGGAGACTTACCAGCGTGACGGACGCGGCGATGGTCGTGAGACGAATGGACGCGTTCCAGGCCCAGAAGTGGAGCGCCAGGGCGACGCCCCCGGCGGCCGCGAGGCCGAGCTCGCGCAAGGTGATGCGCTTCCAGTCCCGCCATTCTCCCGTTGCGATCAGGAAAACGGCGACGATGACGAGCGAGAAGCCCAGGCGCCAGATGGCGATCGCCACAGTATCCGCCGTCGAGAGCCGGACGAGCGGACCCGCGAACGAGATGCCGAGCAGCGAGAACGCCAATACCCAGTAAGGTTTCGTGGACATGGACAAAAAAAAGAGCCGGTGCGCTTGGCACCGGCTCTTTTTTCAGGACAACCTTACTCGCTCTTCTGGGTTTTGACCAGTCGCATCTCGGCGGCGGCACGGCCCGCGTGTCTCAGGACCTTGTCGTCGTACTGGTGACAGTTCGGAGTATTGCGACCGCGTACGCAACCGTTATAGCGCAGCAGCGCGACACGCGTGTTGGGCGCGTCGATCAGCGCCTGCTTCAGAATCTGCACTCCGTGACAGATGTTGCTCTCAATGTCGAACAGGTCGGACGATCCGCATCCCCACTTTCCGCCGTGGAGGGGCATGACCTGCATCAGTCCGCGCGCGCCGACAGAACTGCGGGCGTGCGGATCGAGGGTCGCGTCTTCGGTGAGAAGAACACCAACCAGCAGCGCCGGGTCGATGTGCTCCTTGTCGGCCTGATCCACGATGGCGTCGGCGATACGGAACGCCAGAGCGCGATCGTGCGTGTACTGGTTCAGAACCTCACCAATGCGAAACGCCTGCTCGGTGGGCCGTGAAGCGTCGACAATAGCCGCGGGCAGTCTCAGCAGCTTGCCCGGGTTCGCATACAGCGGGTGCTGCTGCGAAATCGTCCACACAGCTCCGCTCACGAGCAACACGCCCAATGCAACGGCATGGGAGGCAGCGCGCATGGCCGTCTTCATAGGCGAAGACAGCTTCGGCGGAGGTGCGTTTAACGGCTTGAGTGACTTCTTCACAGTTTCTCCTGGAATTAGTACAGCCCGAACGCGCTTAGATGAGCGGAACAAGAACCCGTCCCTTCTCATCGCGGTACGCCCGGCCCAACCGATCCGCAAAACCGTGCAGAACTTCCATGTCCCGCTCACGAACTCGGTACTGCGCTGCCGTCGTCGGGAGCCTGTATGTAGCTATGCTCTCGTTGGCCGGCATTTTCTTCACCTGCATCCTGCCCTTCACCAGCTCCGCTCCTCTGGGCTTGGCGAAGTCCCACATCCGTCTTCCTATCTGCGAGTTCGTCAGCGGACAGTCCGGATACCGCGCCCGGATGTAGCGGATGAAGTACTCGTTGTCGATCAACCTCTCCTGTCCTTCTGCCGGTGCATCGGCCAGCTCAATTGCAGGCCGTTGACCCGGTGGCGTCTGCCAGCGTTTGAGATCCTCGGCCTCTAGAGAGACCTGGATCTTGGCGCCCAGTACCGCCGCTATCTGTCGCAAAAGATCGAGTGAGACATTGTAGTCCTCGTCATGCTCGATATTGCGTATTGTCGACGCTGACACTGGTCTAGCCATACGTGCCGCAACGTCTTCACGACGGAGACCTCTGAGCTTTCTGATGCGCTCGAGCTCCCGTCCTATCCATTCGGGCATAGCTGATTCTATTATGGTAATGCCACTGCTGAGATACGTATTACGGTACCTCTATTGACGAATTCGGTCAAGGGAAAGTATTGCCGGGCAGTGGAACGGGTGAGGTCGAAAATGTCCTAAATGTGACCTCTAAACAGCAACTCATTGATCGACAATGAGTTGCGTCGCACATTCTTCGATTTTTGTAGTGGTCAGATGTTTATACCCGACCCGCCCCGGCTCAATCCGACAGGGAAAAACTCAGCATCTGGGTCGCGGCCTGCTCCGCGAACTTGAGCACCTTGCCCGAATAAGTATGGCAATTGGCTGTGTTGGTGCCGCGCACGCAGCCATTGTAGCGCTGGAGTGCACTCGCCACGCTCGGCGACCGCTTAATCAGGTCCGCCAGGATGCTGACGCCGTGACAAATGTTGGAATCGATCGCGAACAGGTCCGCCGAAGTGCACCCCTTCCACTTTCCGGCGTGGAAGGGCATCACCTGCATAAGCCCGCGAGCGCCGACGGAGCTCTTCGCGTTGGGATCGAGCTTCGCGTCTTCGGTAATCAGGACCCCGACCAGGAGGGCCGGGTTGATGTTCTTCTTCCCTCCTTCCACCACGATGGCCTCGGCTATCCTCCGCGCCAGGATCGTATCGCTGGTATACTTGTGCAGCGAATACGCAACGCGCTGGATTTCGACCACAGCAGCCGAGTCGGTCGGAGGGGCGAAGCCTTCGGTGCCCGGCACCTGCGCGGTGACGACCGCGGCGGGAAGATGCAGCAGCTCCCCTGGCTTCACGAACTGCGGATGCTGCTGCCGGATGGTCCAGACGGTTCCGGCGGCGAGCAATATCGCCGCGCCGATGCCATGAAGCGCAGCCTTTTGAATTCTTTTCCAACGGGGAGCCGGACGTTTGAACGGTCGCCGGACCGCCACGTCAATGAAGGGATCTCGGGCCAATGACTGGCGCTGGTCGAACTCAGGATCGGCCATGCCGTTTTCGGTTGCACCTCATATGCCAAACCCGGTATGGAGATTGCCCTCCCGCCGATATCTGCCTCCTACTACACTGATCCGAAATGAAAGAGTCTGAGGGACTTTACCGCTCGTTTCGCTTTCTCAAGAAAGCGCTGCTCGGGCTAGCCGTTGTCCTCGTCGGGCTCCTCCTCTTCGGATACTTCCTCTTCATGCGTCACGTCGACGCGCCGAAAGCGTGGAGTGCGGCCGACCGGGAGCTTCAGGGCGGAATGCTACACTACGCCGAGAAAGTCGAGCGCAAGGCGAAGGTCTTCATGCGCCGGCCGAGTGATTATTACCGGAGCGCGAACGGGATGCTGTACGCGACCAACGACCGGCTGATCTTCATTGGCGTCGCTCCGAGCAGTAAGTTCGAGAGCGAGGATGCTCCGCCGGTGATCCTGTCGCAGGAATTCCCCAACGACACGCTGCTGGGGATGGATGCCCGCAGACTTTACTTCATGACCGCGCACGGCGTGCGGGTGTCTCATCCCGGAGTGCCACGCGGCGAATTCGCTGCCGTTCGCGGCCAGGAGGCCAATCTCGATTCGTTAATGGACTACGTGAACGGAGTTCACACGACGCAGCGAAAGGAGGCGGCGAGCGAGCGACGGCTTCGCGAAGCGGTCGCGGCGCTGATCAAGGAGCCCATCTACTATGCGGTGAAGCGTGGTGACGCGCTCTTCAGCATCGCGAGGAAGTTCGAGACGACTCCCGAGCAGATCCAGCAGTGGAATCAGCTCGAGGGCGACCGGGTGAAGATCGGCCAGCGGCTCCTCGTAAAGCCGGCGAAGAAATAGCTGGTGGAAACCGTTCGCGGCGTCCCGGCGTAAGTAGCATCTCGCACGCCTTCGGCGTATGCTACTGGTGACGCGACGAATGCGCGTCAGAACACTCAGGAGTTTCCCCCATGGATGACATCAAGCAGACTCTCGACAAGTTGCGCGAAGAGCTGACGAATGCCGGCAAGCGACTGGCCGAGCTGGCGGAAAAGGCCGAATCGGAGCTTCCCGCCGCGGGCAAGCGGATCAACGAGGAATACCTGCGGTTACAGGCGCTGCTGGATTCCGCCGTCGACAAGCTGCGCAATAAATAGAGGCTGGCGCCCGGCAGCTCGGGCTCCTTTGCCGCTACACGAGGTGGGGGCGCGCCTCGTGTCCCGCCCTGTATGCCGACAGAATCTGTATGTCTCCGACTGTCGGCGGTGCCACCGAATAGACGATGCCCAGTCGCCAGCTCTCGTGCGCCAGGTGGAAGCGGCTATAAATAATGTAGGGCGCGTCCTGAATCGCCCTTTGCGTCGCGTTGTCCTCGATTTCCGACAACGGCTTGTCGGGGACGCATATCTCCGGCGGAGGTTCCTCGCCGAACTCGAGGCGCATCACCTCGGCGCGCAACGTTATTAACCAGCATTCCATTGGCGGACGCGGAGAGAAGGAGAGGCGCGAATCAGAAACAAAATCTGAGTGCAGACAGGAGCCACGGCCAGCACCGTGGCTCCTTATGATTTCACGGACAGTCGATATCCTCCAAGCTCAGGCTGTTCGCACAGGCCCGGATTTACTACTTGGCGCCGTTTGCCGCGATCTTGGCCTTGAAGAGCGACGCGTACTGACCATAACCCTCTGCCTCGAGCTGCGCGGCGGGAATGAAGCGCATCGCCGCGGAGTTCATGCAGTAGCGCAGGCCGGTGGGGCGGGGTCCGTCATCGAAGACGTGGCCCAGGTGCGAATCGGCGTGCGCGGAACGGACTTCAGTGCGCTCGTAGCCAAGCATGCGGTCGGTCTTCGTGCGTATGTTCGTGGGCTCGAGCGGCCGCGTGAAGCTTGGCCAGCCGGTGCCGGAGTCGTACTTGTCGAGCGAGCTGAAGAGCGGCTCGCCGGAAACGACGTCCACGTAGATCCCTGGCTCGTGGTTGTCCCAATACACGTTCCGGAACGGAGTCTCAGTCTCTGCGTGCTGCGTCACCGCGTACTGGAGCGGCGTCAGCTTTTTCTTCAGCTCGGTGTCGGCCGGTTTTGCGAAGGCGCGGCGCGGAGCCGGCGACGGAGCAGCAGCGACCGGTTTGGATTGGGCCTGTGCTGAGGTGCAAAGGAGGGCACCCGTGACACTTGCCGTGATGAGCGCGGCAAAGGAGCTTCTGGCCTCGCGCGCTATTCTATTGTAGTGCATGCTGGCACTCCGGTCGCTGAAAGAGGGGGTCTGGACCTGTCATGATACGCCGGAGTGGAGTTTCTGGTCCAGCGGCCGACGTGAAGAACTCACCCGGCGCATACAGGTTGATGGCTGATTCAGGCGGGTTGTCCTACTTCCTACCAGCGAGAATGAGCTCGATCCAGCGGGCGAACGAGTCGGCGAAACTCTTCAGAAAATCTCGCGTTGAGTCGTCGGTCAAATTTCCGCTCGCGTCAAACAACTTGTTGGCTCCACCGATGTAGGCCTCCGGCTGCGGCATCGCTGGAACATTGAGGAAGACCAGCATCTGGCGCAGATGGTGATTGGCGCCGAACGCGGCGAGCGCGCCCGGAGAAACGCTGATCACCGCTCCCGGCTTGCCGTTGAACGCGTTGCTTTCCTTTGGACGCGACCCAACATCAATCGCGTTCTTGAGGGACCCGGGGACTGAGCGGTTGTATTCCGGAGTCGCAAAAAGCACCGCGTCGGCGCTGCGAACTTTGTCCCGGAACGCCACCCAGTCGGCGGGCGGTGTGTTCTCGAGATCCTGATTGTAGAGCGACACCTGGCCGATCTCGACGATCTCGAACTTGAGCGAAGGCGGAGCGAGCTTGATGACGGCGTTCACGACTTTGCGGGTCAGGGACTCTTTGCGGAGACTGCCGATTAACACGGCGACGCTTCGTACTGGAGGCATGGCGGGTTTTCAGTAGTAGTGGAAGGATTAACGCGCCTTTTTCGCGCTGCTCATTTCTTCGAGGCCGTGCGGTCGAGCGCCCCGCGGAGGCCGTGCGCAAGCTGCACTGCGTCGCCGTTCGCCCAGAAATGCATGAAGAACAGGCGAGGCTGTTCGTTGATCATATGACTGTGAATCGCCGTAACCCGAATACCATTCTCGCTGAGCGTCCACAGCAGCGGATTTACTTCCCGCCCCAGCAAGACAAAATCTCCGGTGATCGCGGCTTTTCCTGCACCCGTGGGCTGAAAGTTGATCGAGGTGGCGACACCCATCGAGGACGGGATCTCATGCTTGTCCTCGAGAATCTTCTCGCGGCGGGGGACACTCAGCTGATACACGCCTCCGTTCACCTTCCCGTGGACCCCTATCGCTTTGGCCACCGCCGCGGTGTCGAGGTCGAAGGGAGTCGGGATCACGGGGACCGGCGCGCCGAGAGGTGTGTTTGTGAACTCGAGCGCCGTTCGCAGCGCTCTCGCAATCCTCGCGGCGTTACCGATGGCGTGAAAGTGCATGTACATCACGCGCGGTGACTCACCGAGCAAATGATTGTGCAGCGCCGTCTGCTCGATCCCATTCTGTTGCAGGCTCCCCATCACAGGCGCTACCTCGCCCTCCAGCAGCACGAGGTCACCCATCACCATCGCATGATCCGAAATCCGCTCGAACGCCACCCAGGATCCGAGAGCGAGCGCTGGCTGGAGCGTGACTCCAGCCAGCACAACTTTGAGATCGGTGCGGGGGAAGCTGAATTTCCTCACGTCGCCCGGATTCGATGTGCCCTTGCGGCCGAGCGCCTGCTCCACCTGGGTCCAGTCCGCCGGCGGTAAGGCCCTGGCAGCGCGTGCGCGCTTCTGAGCAGAAGCCGTGTTCGCCGCGAGTGAAAGCGCAATTGCCGTCGCGAGAGCCACGCGCCACAATGATGCTTCACGGAGATAATCGTTGCGCATTTATTCCTCCCTTGCCGATGATGAGCGATCGTCCTCGAAACACCAGGGCCGCCGACCGTCGTTTCGTGGAGCAAGAATGGGCGCCCTCTGCCTCCAAGCGCCTCATCGTACCTTCGACTGGGGTGTCGCGGACTTTTCTCGTGTGGCGGGCGGATTGATGAACCGTCCGGCGCGGTGTACCCGGCCGGATCTGGCGCGGTGGCACGCCGCGGAGGACAGCGAGCGGCGTTGGCGAAAGCACTGCGAAACGATTTGCCCCCGCAAATGCGGGGGCAAAATCGGGACGGCGGGATTTGAACCCGCGACCCCCTGAACCCCATTCAGGTGCGCTACCGGGCTGCGCTACGTCCCGTTTCGGACACA
>JADGQV010000069.1 GCA_017881465.1 Gemmatimonadaceae bacterium | reverse complement strand
TTGACGCCGATCACCACTTCAGTCTTCCCGGAGGACGGGACTACACTGAGTGAGTGAACGGTCGCTGCCGATGAGGGCAGGAACAGGAGCGCCGCTGCTGGCAGCGCTTTGAGAAAGCTCATTGACGGGGCCTCGTTTTGGTCGAATCGGCGATGATCGGCAGGATTTCCTGACGGCTGTAGCCGAACTCTTCAATCGTGAAAATCACAGCTTTCTCCTGAATGGCCGCGACCCGCATCCTGCCGATCGTCTGGCCAACTCTTACTCTGTACTGCTCCTTAGACGTGATATCACGCAAAACCGCAACAGAGTTTTGCCCCCGCGGGTCGAACGCCACGGCGACCAGTTTCAGGTCGGTCAGGAGGGGCCTGAGGTCGGAGGTCGTGAGAAGCGACACGAATGGATCGCGCCTGCCGTCCCCGTCATACGAGAAAACCTCGCGGTTGATCAACACCCGGGGCGCGGTGTCGGCGACCGGAATCGGCGCCGTTGCGGCGGCCGGCTTTCTGGTATCGGGACGAGGCGGCGGCGGCGCTTTGGTCGTGGCGGCCTTGGCGGCCGTGTTCGCATTCGGCCTCGGCGCGGCCTGGGCGCGTGCCTGCGCGGAGGCTCCTGTCGCCAGTGCCCCTACAAAGACCAGCGCGAAAGAGATTGAGCGCTTCATTATTGTTTCACCGACGTGGGCGGTACATATGGCGTCGTACGAGCGACATAGGTCTGCACCTGGAACTCGGTGTCGATGAGCGATTCGCCCTTCCTTGTGCGGGCCTTCGTCTTGTCCGCGATGGGGTGCAGCTTGATCGCCATCGTGACGGGCGCGATGATGCGATTGAGCGAGCCGACGTTGCTCAGGAACTGGCCAACCGGGTGGTACCCGCCGATCACGGCGAGCTTGTACCGATAGGTATCGAACTGTTCGCCCGGCAGAACCGGCATGGGCTCCACGGTCGCCAGATCGAGGCCGACGCGGCGCGCCGCCGTTGAGATGTCCTCCAGCAGCGCGGGCACCTCGTTGCTCCTTGGAACGAGCTGCCGCATCACTTTGAGGCTCTGCTCGTATTCGGCGGACTGCGCGCGGAGCTTCTGCAAGCTGCCCGTCGCGATGTCGGCTTTCGCCTGCTGATTCTTCCTGTTGAGCGAATCGACGTGGACCTGTGTAGCAGTCAGCTCCTGCGCCTTCGGTTTGTACAGGAAGTACCAGTACGCAGCGAGCAGCAGCACGGCGGCCACACCCACGCCGCCCAGCGACTGCTCGCGCTTGGTCATGTTGGCGAGACTTAGGGCCATGTTAGTGCACCGCCGATACTACGAGTGGAACTGTCTTGATCGCGAAGGCGGGGGGAGATTGTGTCTCCGCCTCGAGAGTGAACTCCGTGACTTCCTTTCCTTCGGCCTGAACCAGATCGGAGCGGCTCAGCTGCACGTTCTGGATGAATGGCGACGCTTCGAGCGACTTCATGAACCGCGTGAGCGCCTGTATGTCCACCGTATGACCGACGATCTTGAACTTCAGGTCCTTCGCCGTAGCGAGCAGCGAGTCGGACCTCGCCTTCACCGCGCGATTCCTTGCCGCCGCCCTTTTCTCCGGCGACTGCGTGCTATCGACCGCGACCACTTTCTTCAGGGTGTCAACAGCGGCTGCACTTCGCGGCGCGCTGGTCTGAGTGATCTCGGTCAGCCATGTGTACTGCGGCAGCGCGCTGCTGATCTCGTACATGAGATGCGACCAGAGATAGCGGGAATCATCGATCGACTTGATGATCGCGATCTGCTGATACAGCGAGTCGCGCGATGCTTCCGCCTTGGCCTTCGCCACGAGAACGGCGCTGAACTGGGTAGAATCCTTGAGGGCTTTGGTCTCCCTCTCTTCCAGCCCGCTGGCCTGCGCCGCCTGATGGATGAACATGAAGACGATCAGCGCACCGCATACACCCGCCGCGGCAACTGCGCCCAGCATGTATTTGTCGGTGATTTTGGCCGCGAGTGACGCGAACAGGTCCCCGGGCCGAATTTCGAACTTCAGCCCTTTGGTCGAATTGGCACGACGTCTTTTCTTGCCGTCCCCGGGGAGGAGATTGATCTCGATCATGGTGTCAGTGCTCCGGGGTCAGTTCTTACGAAGGGCAAGGCCGATGGCGAGCATCAGGAGAGGCGCGACCTCGTCGGTCACGAGAGACTCCAATGCGCCGTCCCTTACCGACATCATGGCCAGGGGGTTGGCGAGCTCGACCGGCTTCTTCAGGCGTTGCCCAAGTGATTCTGTCAGTCCTGGCGTGCGTGACCCACCGCCGCAGGTATAAACGGCCTTCATCTGTCCGTCGCCCTTGAGCGACGTGGACAGGAACGCGATAGCGCGCTCGAGTCCCGTGGCGATTTCTTCGGTGCGCTGCAGAATCACCGAGTCGAGTTGGGGGGAGCGGTCGTACCCTCTGATGAGCGCTTCCGCATCCGCGGCCGAAAGTCCGTGCTCGCGCTGAAGATCTTCGCGAATACGACGGGTGCCGATGGGAAGGTCGCGGGTCAGGATCGGGACGCCGTCGTCCAGAATGTTGATGTTGGTGACCTCGTGACCGATGTTCACGAGTCCTACGGCGCCACTCATCGCGTCCGGATAGTTGAGCTCGAAGGCGTTGTGGAGCGCGAACGCGTCCACGTCCATCGAGCTCGGCGTGATGCCGGCCTCGGCGAGGATGCGCAGCTTGGCTTCCACCAGGTCACGCTTGGCTGCGACGAGAAGAACGCTCATTTCGTCTCTGCCGTCGCCGTCCGCGTCGAGAATCTGAAAATCGAGCTCGACCGAGTCGACATCCGGAACGTGCTGTTCCGCTTCCCAGCGCATGAGCTCACGGGCCTGGGCCTCTTTCACCCTTTCGGTCTTGATCCGCTTGATGATGACATCGCGTCCGCCGACAGCGGCGACCACGGCCTTCGTGTTCGCATCTACCGACTCAATAGTGGCGCGGATGACATCCGAAACGAGATGCGGATCCATCACTTCGCCTTCCACGATGGCATCATCGGGGAGCGGAGTGATCGCAACCTTGATCAGTTCTGGTGTCGACTTCGAGTGATCGATAACGGCGACCTTAACCAGGCCGGATCCGATATCGAGCCCTACTGTAGTCTTCTTCCGGCCAAACCACGCCATCGCGGACCTTGGTGAATGAAAAGAAGCGAGTTTTACTCAGGCGCGCGCCGCATTGTTAATCATCTTGAAGCGTGCTTTCCTAAGAACTCTGTTTGCTTGCATTTACGTGGAGACCAACCGCGGGCATTACTGCCTGAAAGGTCCGTCACCAATCGTTCGAACTAAGACACGATTCAAATGACGAGAAAGTAACGATGGGCTGGCACAGTCCTAGAAAAGCTCCGACCACGCCCGGTCCGAAATCCGGCCGATAGTTATCGACCGATCCGCACCCGCGGAGGTTTTCACCACGACCCCGATCCGTCTTCTGACGCCGGATAGCGAAATCTCTCCACCGGCATCGGCGACGAGCCAGAAGAGGGACGAATCGAGCCGCGTGATGTAGACTACGACCGGCGCGCCCAACCCATCGAGTCGGCGCGATTTCGTCCCGATGATCCCGGCCGTGTCACCAGACGACGCGCCGAGGCCGGCGATCGTGATCTCGAGCGCCGACTCGGCGGCGCGCAAAGCCGTCTCACGGCCGGCGATGACACTTCCGGTTCTCGTCTCCTCGGTCGCCGCGAAGAGCACAACCCCGACCAGCGCGCCGATCAACATCACGGCCAGCAAGGCCGCAGCCAGTGCAAAGCCTTTGCGACCGTTGGACAACGAGTGCCGCGCAGAGCCGGGCGGCGGCGGAGCTCGTTCGATCACGGCGTTCTGTTCCGAAGAGCAACGGAGATCGTCGCCGAATCGGAGTACGCCTTCGCGCGGCCCTCCACCAGAATCCGTTGCGAGCTTTCACTTCGAGCCGTGATGTCCACCCTGGCGAGCGCGAACGGCGGCGACGCGGGAGCCAGCCGCCCACCGGCCGAGTCGAAGTATTCCAGCAGGAAACCTGTTGCCCGCTGATTGCTGCTGTAGGCGCGGTACGGCCCGCTCAGAGGCTGGATCGCTCCGCAAACCGAAGCTCCGAGCGCGTTGCATCGCCGGTAGCCGAGGTACCATTCGCCATCCGCCCCGCGATAGAGACTGTACCTCCCGCGCCTGATGAAGCGCACGGGTGTCCCCGGCTTGACCGCGGCGCTCAAAGGAGTCGCCAAGCTAAGGAGGTAGCCGTTGCGGCCCGCGTCCAGATCTGACTGGTCCGAGAACCCGTAAGATGCCGGACAGCTCGTCGCGAGCGAGCGGGAGGCCAGGCCCACGATCCGATGTCGCTCCCATCGGGCCGAGCCCCCGATCGAATCACGGTAGAAAACCGCGAGGTCACCGGTGTCGGGCTGTGCAAGGAAGGCGCTCAGCGTATTCCCGGATGATCGGGCCGGAGGCAATCCCACCTCGCTGGCGCCAACGGTCTGACAGACGACCGAAGATCCAATGCTCGCAAAAAACTCGATCGCGGAATCTGCCATCAGTCTCACCGTATCTGCGCCCGACAAGCCGCGGATGTCGGTCGACAAGAGCTCCACCGCGTCCCGAACGTCTTCGCGCACAGCCAGTAGCTCCGTCGCGCCGCGGTAAAAGCGCTGCTGTCGGACCATCGTCGATCCGATCATGCTGCCGATCAGGCCAAGCATCGCCAGCACCACAATCAGCTCGGCGAAAGAGATCCCGCGTCGATCGGGAATCACTGTGGGCACGGAGCCGTTGCGCGGTAGCTGTCGGTGCGCACGCCGTGTGGGGACATGTAGCTTACCGATTCGACGAGAGCGACCCGCGAGGCATCAATCCGCGCTACAGACCACTCGGACTCAACATGTTGGACGGATTCCCGCCCACTCACGGCGGTGCGACACTGCGACTCGAGAAGCTCCAGTCTGCTCGACGCGATCCACCCTGCCCGCTCCCGCGTCGCGTTGGCCGCCATCCCGCGCGCTATGACTGCGCTCGACGCTGCGAGCGCCAACCCTCCGATGGTGAATACCATCAGCGCGACAACCACCTCGATCAGTGTGTAGCCAGAATTGCCGGCACGCCCTCGCATTTTCGGACAATACGACGCTGGCTCCGACGCGCGTCATTCAGCGTTAACCGGTAAAACCAAATCGTCCCTCGCTAACGCTCGAGGCAAGATCGAGCTCGAATCGATTGGAGCGCTGGATGTGACAAAGAGAGAGGGAGCGCCTTTCGACGCTCCCTCTCTCTTTATCCAGACGGCAGCCCTAATCAGCTGCAGACGATCACACCAGTGGCGTTGCTGCAAACCTTGTTTGTCAGCGCGTGGCTAGAGGTCGCGCTCCAGCTCTGCGGCGGGCCAGGAACGACGGTCGGCGTGACCGTCACGTTCTGCGAAGGCGTGAAGCCGTTCATGGTCGCAGGGAACGTCGCGGTTCCAGCGAAGCAATGGGTGGTTCGCTTGAAGTGCTAGCATCTTTCCCTGGGGGAAAGGTTCGAATCTCTCAGTTTGAGGCGCTTGACAAGGTCGCAGCTGGCTGAATCTTGTCAGCTCCCTCCTTCAAGCTGCCCGCTGACATCTCGTTCTGTTGCTTTTCCTGCTCCTCCACGGCACCATCACGATGGCGACGGCGACGGCGCAGCCTGCCGCGCTCGTTCGGCCGGAAGTGAAGTGGTAAATTGGCGACATGAGGTCCACCGATTTTTCGTACTCCGGCTCCGAGCTCGACGCGGTTGCCGAGGCAACCAACTATTACCGCTGGATCATCGATGCGTTCTCGAAGCACATTGGCCCGAGGACAGTGGAGGCGGGGGCTGGAATAGGAACGGTATCCGAGCTCATTCTCCGCCAGGGCTCAGTCAAGGATCTGCTGCTCATCGAGCCAGCGTCGAACAATGTCCCGGCGCTGCGGCATCGTTTTGCCGGTGACTCACGCGTTCGCGTGCACCACGGATATCTGGAGGATATGGCTCCGACATTGCGCGCGGACACAATCATCGCGGTCAATGTCCTCGAGCACGTGGAAAAGGATCTGGAGTTCCTGCGCGCCGCGCACACGGGACTCGTCCCTGGAGGAAAGCTTCTCATACTCGTTCCCGCATTGCCGGCGATCTTTGGCTCGCTCGATCGCGCATTCGATCACTATCGCAGATACACCCGCCCAGTTCTGAGGTCGGCGCTCGTGAAAGCCGGCTTCGAAATCGACGATCTCTACTATCTGAATGGTATCGGAGTGGCCGCCTGGTTCGTGGCCGGACGAGTGCTCGGTCGTACGACGCTGGGGCGGAATCAGGTTCGATTCTACGATCGATGGGTGATTCCCTGGCTTTCCAGAGTTGAGAAAATCATTCACCCGCCGGTTGGACAGAGTCTGTTCCTGATCGCGCGAAGGCCGGATACGCGCTCGCGAAACAACTCCCGCGCGTGACATCGCCATCAAGGCATTCGACCACTGCCGGCGGCGGCGGTGGTCCTTTCACATATGCCCTCCGTTTCACGGGCATCGCACTCGTCATCCTCGTCCTATTGCCTCTCTACCGGCGGCTGGATGCAACCGACAGCGATCTCGTACGGCGAAGTATTCTCACCTCCGCCGAGCTGGCGCGCACGATGTTGTTGTTCGGGAGCCTCATCGTGATCCTGGTCGCGCTTGTTCTCGCGCGGCTCCTCGACCCGGACAAAATCGAGGCGTGGTGCATTTCCGGGGGTCGGCGCCTGACCGCGATTCCCTCCGCGCGATTTGTCTGGGGCCTGGCCTTGTTGTCGGCAGCGGTAACTCTGGCGTTCTCGCACTTCATGCTCGCCGGAAAGCCAACGCTCATCGATGCTATGGTTCAGATGCTACAGGCGCGCTTCGTCGCGGCGGGCCACCTCGGCGGTCCGGCTGACCGCTTCACAGAATTCTGGCAGCTCCAGAATTCCCTGATTACTCCCACCGGCTGGGTATCGCAGTACCCGCCCGGACATGTATTCCTGCTCGCCCTGGGATTCCTGCTTCACGTGCCCGTCCTCGTGGGTCCGGTTCTGGTGGGAGTCACCGTACTGTTCACAGCGCTCAGTGCCCAGCGGCTGCTGCGCGACGATCCGGCGGTTGCCAGACTCGGCGCAATAATGCTCGCGCTCAGCCCTTTCTTCATCGGGCTCGCTGGAGCGTACATGAATCATGTCGCCGCTGCCGCCGCTGCATCGGTCGCGGTGTATTGCGCGCTGCGTAGCGAAGATGACGAGCGCTTTCGCTGGCCCCTGCTCACCGGAGCAGCGCTCGGACTTGCGTTCTCGGTTCGCCCCCTGGCTGCAATCGTTGCGGGTATGACGGTGATGGCGATATGGATCGTCGTCCGCGGCGCACGCCGTACGGAAATGACAGGATGGGTTCGGCTCTGCATCGGCGCGGCGATTGGCGCGGTGCCCTTTCTCGTGGCGGTCGGCGCCTACAACAACCACTTCTTCGGAGGTCCATTCCGATTTGGTTATGTGGCCGCGCAGGGTCCTCTGGTCGGCTTGGGTTTTCACAATGACCCTTTCGGGCATTTCTACGGTCCCGCGGAGGCACTCGCATATACCTCATCCGATCTGCTGACACTGAGCCTCTACCTGCTCGAGACGCCGTTGCCGGCGGTGATGGTCGTCGGATTGTTTCTGATGTTCAGGCGAAAGTTTTCCGCGGGTGAGCAGCTGATTGCACTGTGGGCGCTACTCCCCGTTGTCGCGAACATGTTCTACTGGCATCACGGCATTGTCATGGGCCCGCGGATGCTGAACGAGGCTGCACCGGCGTGGGCACTGCTCACCGCGATCGGTGCCGTCGGTCTCGTGAGGCTGACTACTCGGAGACGATTCGGTAGCCACTCTCCACGCGCGATGCTCACCGTAGCATTCATCGTTGCATGGGCAGCCGGAATCTTCTATCTCGCGCCCAGCCGGCTCAAGAGTTATGGCGGAGCGTGGATGGCGAGCAGTCGAATCGAGCCGCCACATACCGCCACACCCTCACTGATTTTCGTTCATGGCGCCTGGTCGGGAAGAGTCGTCATGCGACTGATAGCGAATGGACTCCGGCTGGATTCTCTCGATATTGGGATCAGACAGAATACGACATGTGAGTTCCAGGAGTTCGCCAACTGGTACGCAGCGGCAAAGGCCGGCCGGATCACCGCACGCCCCGATGTCGACTTCGATCCGGCCAGTCGCAGGCGCACCGCAATATTCCTAATCGCGGAGGACGATAAGATCCGCGCCAATCCCGGGCAGCCGATGTCGCACGATTGCTCACGGGAGATCATATCTGATTCTGCCGGCATTATCGACATCTCATCGTTTCTCTGGCAGACCGATCTCCCGGGACTCACCGGTGACGGCACGATGATCGTGCGCGACATGGGGCCCGAGGCGAATGCACGACTGATTGCGCATTACCCCCACCGAACTCCGATGTTTTTTTACCGCGCCGAGGGAGGGGACAAGGGGCCACAATTGGTATCATACGCCGAGGGCTTGAGGCAACTCTGGCGCTGAGCGCGATTGAGCGAGCACAAAAAAAAGAGGGAGCGTCTTTCGACGCTCCCTCTTTCTTTATCCAGACGACAGCCCTAATCAGACGCAGACGATCACACCAGTGGCGTTGGTGCAAGTGGTGGTTGACAGCGTGTGGGACGCGGTCGCGATCCAGCTCTGCGGCGGGCCCACGAGAGCAACCGCAGTGACCCCTACGTTGTTCGAAGGCGTGAAGCCGTTAATGGGATTAGCCATCGTCATCGCGGCTCCATTGAAGTACGCACCGTTGTTGTCAGCGGCGTACTGCTCTTCGTAGGTCGCAAGGTTGCGAAGGTCAGACTTCATCGTTGCGATATAAGCCTTGTCCTTCGTTGCGGCGAACTTCGGAATCGCGATTGCGGCAAGAATGCCGATGATGACGACCACGATCAGAAGCTCGATAAGCGTGAAGCCCTTTTTATTGCCAGACATATTGTTCTCCTTGAACATTAGGTTGCGTCCGTAACCGCTTAGACGACGCATGCCATGGTAAAGCAATGGTCGGGCCCATTCGGGCGAACTCTTTAACTCCAATAGAATGAGTGACTTAGGGGTCCGTGCCATCGGGGGCACGGCCAGTTTGTCCTCGCATTTCGCCGAAATCATTGCGGAATGCAATCGACCAGGAACTCACTTCTGGTTCCGATATTCGGGGGGCGTGGCCGCCTCGATACTGTCCGCAATGGTGCGAAGCCGCTCGAATGCCCCACGCGATCCGCCCTGGGCAAGCCCCCGAACGATCTCGGACTTCGCTTCTTTGAACTCCCGAACGTCGATGAGGCAGGCGATCAGACTGACGCGCGACGACGCGGCCCCGGGGGCCAGGACAAGGACGCGGCGAAAGAGCGGGATAGCGAGTGGACAGCGTTTCATCATGCTGTATTCCACGGCCGTGTACTCGAGAAGATTGGGGTCGTTGGGGTAGATCAGGCGGGCGAGACGAAGCTCGTCGAGAGCCTCCCGATCCCGCTTCTGCGATGTCAGGGCGAGAGCATACCCCAGATGTGCCTTATAACCGGTCGGAGCATCGAGGACAGTCTGAGCGAAGAGCACATTGTTGTCGTGCCAGACGCGCTGTCGGGAGGCACTGTGCGCGGCGCCCAGAGCCAGGAGAATTACCAGCGCTGCAGCCGCGACCGCCCTGCCGCGAGTCGAAAGCTCCGCTCTGGAATAGACTCTCTGAACGGCGGCAGCGACCCCCAGTGGAACTCCCACACTGGCCAGGAAGAGGGTGCGTTCAGCGAGAACGAATCCCGTGGGCAGGATGAGATTGCTTGGAATGAGCAAACCGACGACGACCCAGGTAATGGCGAAGGTCAGCACCGGTACCGCCCGGCGGGACGTCCACGCCAGCGCCGCAACTCCGAGCAGGATGACAACACTAGCCAGCATCTCGGGCGTGGGGCCAGTAACGATGTCGATGTGGCGCGGCGAATAGTCGGCTGAGAGATGCGCCGGCCAGAAGAACAGCCGCACCCACTCCACTAGCACGCGGAGCATCGTCAGCGCCCTGATTTGGAACGATTCCCCGGCGAAGAGAATGCTCACCATCTCGCCGCGCCCGGCGATCACTGCCGAGCGCACCCACACGAAACTGACGCCAACAAGCAACAGGGCTAAGAATAGCGGTCTCAGTTCCGTGATCCGCTCCCTAAGCGGGCGTCCGCTGCGATCCAGCGTCAGCTCCGCCGCGCCAAACAGGAGGGGCAGCACGATTCCGTGCTCCTTGCTGAGGCAGGCCAGTGCGTACAGAATGACCAGCGCGATAATCGTCCGCGCGGAAATCGAGCCGTGACGCCGTGCTCGGATGAACACAATGACCGCAACGATCATGAACAGCGCCGCCCACAGTTCCGCCTGGCCGACGACATTGGCGACAGCTTCGACATGCAGAGGATGCACGGCGAACAGCGCGGCGGCCGTCCATGCGAAACCCGGGGCGAGGAGCTCCAGCGCCAGCCAGAAAAAAGCCACACACACCAATGTTTGGAGCACCACGCTTACCGCATGGAAGACCAGTGGGTTGCCGTTGCCGGCCACCCACTGAAGTGAGAAGCTCAATACCGTGATGGGCCGGTACAGTCCCGCTCCTATCTGGTCGGGCCAATACGGCTGCGTCCAGAGGTGCCACCAGCCAGCCAGCGAGTGAATTCGGTCGTTTTCGAGGATGATGGGCACATCGTCGAACGCATACTTGTTGGTCAGGCTCGTTATCGATGAGACTAGCGCCAGAGCGACGACGGACATCCAGGCGAGGGCCCGCCGGCGAATTTCAATCAAGAGAGGAGGTTGTACCTCAGGATGTGCATGAGGGCGGCAGCACCATCTCTCCACGTGATCTTCTTGCCTTCCAGATACGTTCTACCGGAATAACTCACCGGCACCTCGAAGATTCGCGCATTTGCCCTGGAGAGCCGTGCTGTGATTTCCGGCTCGAAACCGAACCGCTCGGAGCGCAGCGGGAGCGAGCGCGCGAGATCTCCTCGAACCGCCTTGTAGCAGCACTCCATATCCGTGAGGTTCAGGTTGCTGAACATGTTGCTGAGGATCGTCAGTAAGCCATTCCCGACGGCGTGCCAGTAGTACAACACGCGGTGCGTGCCGCCGAGAAAGCGGGATCCGAACACGGCGTCCGCGCGCCCCTGAACGAGCGGCTCGAAGAGCGCGGGCCAGTCGGACGGATCGTACTCCAGATCGGCGTCCTGAACGATCACTATGTCGCCATGGCTCGCCGCGATCGCCGCTCGAACCGCGGCACCCTTGCCACGGTTGCGCTCCTGGTAGATCGCCTGCTGGATCTTCCCTTCACCGAGCAGACGCGCGAGGATGTCACGCGTGCCGTCAGTAGAGCAGTCGTCTACGCAAACGATTTCGGTCGAGTACGGAGTGGCCCGAACGCGCTCGACGATCTCGGCGATCGTATCCACCTCGTTGTACACGGGCATCAGGACAGAGACGAGCATCTCTGCCTTCCTCAGCGGAGTTACGGGAGTAATCACTTCTTACTATTTCTCCAGGCCGTAGCGCGAGAGTTTTCTGTACAGAGTTGAGGCATCGATTCCGAGAACCTCAGCAGTGCGAGGTTTGCTTCCGCCTTCGTTCTCGAGCACCCACAGGATGTACGCTCGCTCGATCGTGTCGAGCGTGGGATTCATTTGCGTCGCATCACTGACGAGCGGATCGGGTTTTACCTCGGTAACTCGTTCAGGGAGCGCCGATACTCCGATGCTGTGATCTTTCGCGAGAATGGCTGCTCGCTCCAGGGCATTCTCCAGCTCGCGCACGTTTCCGGGCCAGGAGTAGCGCAACAACGCGTCGCGCGCCTCGGGCTCGAGCGCCATTGGAGCCTCTCCCGCTAGGTCCGCAGTCCGCTTCAGAAATGCTTCGGCCAAAAGAGGGATGTCCTCGGGTCGATTTCTGAGTGGTGGGAGAACAATCGAGATCACGTTCAACCTGTAATACAGATCGCTCCTGAAGGATCCCCGCTTTATCTCCTCCTCCAGATCACGGTTGGTCGCGGCGATGACGCGGGCGTGAACGGGCTTTGCCTCGGTGGCTCCTACCGGTATCACTTCACGCTGCTGAAGCACGCGGAGCAATTTTACCTGCGTAGCCGGCGTGGTCTCGCCGATCTCGTCGAGGAAGAA